>CAKROK010000012.1 GCA_934373295.1 uncultured Christensenellaceae bacterium
ACGTGATACCTTTTCGTATCGTTATCGGACCGTACTTTGAGCCGTGGGAGGTTGTGGGGTAGCCGGAGGCCGTGCCCCAGCCCTTGATGGGCGCCTTGATGTTGGCTATGGGCGTGACGAGACCGCATCCCGCATCAAATGCCGGGCCGTATACCGCAATGGGCTTTATGGATGAACCTATGGGCATATGAGAATCCACGGCTCTGTTTGTGGATTTCTTTATCGTGGGGACTTCCCTCGAGCCGACTATCGCCTTGACATAGCCTGTGGAGTTTTCCATGATGACCGCGGCGACCTGCGGCTGGGGTATTTCGACCACGGTTCCGTCGGAGAGCGTCTGCTTTTTGACGTTATATGCGGAGTTGCGCATCGAGGGATATCTGTCGTAATTTTCGATGGTGTCCTCCAGCGTATGCTGTATCTTTGTGTCGACGGTCGTATATATACGATAGCCGCTTCTTCTTATCTCATTTTCAATGGCGGTGCGGTTTGCTGAGGTGTTCTCCAGTCCGCGCTGCTGTAGGAACTGCTGGACGACGTTGCTCACGGCGTATTCCACGAAATGGGGCATGTCGTACATGTCGTTCGTATCGGATTTTTCCTTTACGACGAGCTCATCCTCCAATGCGGCGTTATACTCCTCGAGGGAGATATATCCCGCGGAGTACATGTCCTTTAAGACGATGTTTATCTTGTTGTTTAACGCCTCTTTCGCCTTATCCTTATTTTTGCCGTAGTAGGCAGTTCTGGGATTATATAAGTAGGGATACTGCGTTATGCCTGCGATGCACGCCATTTCACGCAGAGAAAGGTCTTTGAGCTCTTTTCCGAAGTAGTCCTTTGCGGCGGCCTTTACGCCGTAATTAGTTCCGCCCATGGATATCGTATTAAGGTAAGCCTCTAAGATCTGATCCTTGGAGTACTTTTTTTCAAGCTGCATAGCGAGGCTCGCTTCCTGGATTTTACGCTTATATGAGCGCTCGGAGGAGAGCATCTGGTTTTTGATGAGCTGCTGTGTAATGGTCGAGCCGCCGCGGACGGAGTTGCTCGTGAAGTTGTTTAAAAACGCGCTTATGAGCGATTTATAGTCCACGCCCGCATGGGAATAGAATCTGACGTCCTCCACGGAGATGACCGCCTTTTGCAGCAGGTCGGGAATTTCGTCAAGTGTCGCGTATTCGCGGTTTTCCATACCCGCATAGGGGGTGATGAGCTTTCCGTCGCTGTCATATATAAATGTAGTCAGGTCGGTGTCCTGAATTTCTTCGAGGTCAAGCTCGGGCGTTGTGCCGAGGTATGCGTTCGCCACGCCGAGGACGCCGCCGAACAGCGCCGCGCCAAGCACGACGAGCGCGATCATCGCGACCTTAGCCACGCTAATTACGACGGATACGGCAAACAGCGGCTGACGCGTACGCGGGCCGAACGCGCCCAGCCTGTTCTTGCTCTTTCCCGACGCGCTTAAGGGCTGCGCAGCGGGTATTCGCTCCCTTGCGGACAGGCTTTTAAGCTCAATGGTCTTGTCAAACACCATTGTCTTTGAGCCTTCGGGTGTGCGGTCAAAGACCTCCGTCTTTGAGGCTGCGTTTTTATGCTTTAGCTTTTTAGCGTCCTCAAGCCGGGTGTCGATATTCTTCGCCTTGCCCTTATTCATAAACAGATCGCTTAAAAACTCGCTTATCCTGTAAAAGAAGTTGCGGATGCATACGCCCGCCTTTTTCGCGGCGTTTTTTATCACGCTCCACGCCTTCTTTAAGAAGCGAATGACGGGGTTTAATACCTTTTGCTTGAAGCTGTTTTTATCTGTTCCGTTATTATTTGTGTTCATATAATCTCCAGACAATAATTGCTAATTCTACTAATATATAATTATAGCATATTTTTGGCACAATTAAACCCGTAAAAAGTAACTATTTTGTATATTCTTTATGGAGTTTCATCAAAACATGTGCGTATTCGATCAATTGTTAAAATAGTATCATTTATGGTATAATATGCATAACAAAGTATAAACGGGGCTATTATATGTTATTGACAGCGGAAGATATTTTTAGAAACTACGGAACAAAGCAGCTTTTACAGGGAGTGACGGTCTACGTCGAGCGGGGCGATAAGCTGGGCGTCGTGGGCATAAACGGAACTGGAAAGAGCACCCTTTTGCGCATTTTGGCGGGCAGTGACGAGCCGGATTCGGGCAAGGTCACGCTATATCCTGACGTAAAGCTCTCATATTTAGAGCAGGATCCCGTCATGATAGACGATCTAAGCGTGCTTGATATGGCGTTAAACGGCTTTGATGCGGATTTTATTGAGCAAAATGAGCATACCGCAAAGGCTATGCTGAACAGATTTTCGCTCACGGACTATTCACAGGCCGTGGGTACGCTATCCGGCGGGCAGAGAAAGCGGCTTGCGCTCGTGAGGACGCTCATCTCGAACGCGGATGTGCTCATATTGGACGAGCCTACAAACCACCTCGATACGGACATGATACAGTGGCTGGAGGACTATCTAGTACGGTTTAAGGGCGGGCTTGTGATGATAACGCATGACAGATACTTCCTCGAGCGCGTCTCAAACCGCATATTGGAGGTGGACAGAGGCAAGCTGTACACCTATGAGGCGAACTACTCAAAATTTTTGGAGCTTAAAGCGCAAAGGGATGAGTATGCCGCGGCGTCCGAGCGGCGCAGACAGGCGATTTTGAGACGAGAGCGCGAGTGGATAATGCGCGGGGCGAGGGCGAGGAGCACAAAGAGCACCGAGCGCATAGACAGATATGAAAAGCTGAAGGCGCAATCCGCACCCGAGACGGTAAAAACCGCGCAGATGGGTCAGGCGGCATATTCTCGCTTAGGCAGAAAGACGGTCGAGTTGCACGACATATGCAAGAGCTTTGGCGAAAAAAAGGTCATCGACGATTTTTCATACGGGATATTGAGGGACGACCGCATAGGCGTCGTGGGCAAAAACGGCGCGGGAAAGACCACGCTTTTGGAGATAATAAGCGGAAGGTTAAAGCCGGATTCAGGCGATGTCGAAAAGGGAGATACCGTCAAAATAGGCTATTTCACGCAGCATGGCGAGGAGCTTGACGGCGATATGCGCGTGTTTGACACGGTCTATGAGGTGTCCCATTCGCTGCATACAAAGGAGGGAAACATATCCGCAGCGCAGATGCTCGAACGGTTTTTGTTCCCGTCCGAGCTTCAGTCCTCCCTCGTCAAAAACCTTTCGGGCGGCGAAAAGAGAAGACTGTTTTTGCTGTGCGTATTGATGAGCGCGCCCAATATATTGCTGTTAGATGAGCCGACAAATGACCTCGACGTGGAGACGCTGACCATTTTGGAGGATTATTTGACGGATTTCCCCGGCGCGGTCATTGCCGTCTCCCATGACAGATGGTTTTTAAACAAGGTTGTGGGACACATCTTTGAGGTTTGTGAAAACGGGAAGATAAATAGATACACGGGCAATTACGACGATTACATCCAAAACAGGGCTGTGAACAGCGAGAGCGCGGCGAAGAGGAAGTCGGAAAAGTACGTAAATACGCGGGAAAATCGCCCGAAGTTCACATTTTCCGAGGCGCGGGAATACGAGACGATAGACGCTGATATTGAGACGCTTGAGGATAAGATCGCGCAGATTGAAGATGAAATTTCAAACAATGCGAGCGATTACGTCCGTTTAGAGGAGCTTTCAAAGGAAAAGGAAGTGCTTGACAAGCAGCTTGAGGAAAAGACGGAACGCTGGGTATACTTAAACGAGCTTGCGGAGGAAATCGAAAGATACAATTTTAAAAAAACGATTTAAGACATTGTGAGCAAACCTGTCTATAAAGGTTTTGTTGATTATAAACAAAACATTGTGATATAATGTAAAAAAGTCCAACTGAGAGGATAATTATGGAACAGAAAAAGAGAGTTACTATAAAAGAGCTTTCAAAGCTCATGGGAGTATCCACTACGACCATAACAAACGCGCTCACAGGCCAGCCTAACGTGAGCGAAAAGCGGCGCGCTGAGATCGTCGAAAAGGCGAAGGAGCTGGGCTATAAGCCCAATCAGTATGCGCGCGCAATGGTCAGAAACGGGTTTAAAATCGGCGTGCTCGTCGCGGAGGAGCCGCATGAATTCCTCGATTATCTCAAAATTGGAATTGAGGAGGGAATAGAGGAGCTATCCGATTATAAGGTACAGGGTGTGTTTGAATCTTATTCAAATCACAACGCACATACCGAATTCAAAGATGCGCTTTTAAAGATAAAATCGGAGGGAGTGAACGGGCTCATATTGGGAACGTCATTTGAGGTGAGCGGGTATAAGGAGCTTATAACCGATCTCTATGAAAATCAGAAGATACCTGTAGTTTTAATTCACCGCGACCTCGACGGCGAGATTTATTCGGGATATGTCGCACCGGATAACGCCGCAATGGGCAGGATGGCGGCGGAGACCATCGCCATGACCCATCCCAAGGGGACTAAAGTGGGCGTGATAACCACGCGCAACGACTTCACGTCGCATAGAGTGTCGGTGGAGGAATTCACCAGAAGCTGTGACGAATACGGGCTCAAAATTTGCGCGGTGTATGAAAACGGAGACAGCAAGCAGGAGACATATCGCCTGACGCAGAAGATTTTGACGGACCAGCCGGATTGCCGCGCGATATACGTCACGTCCTATGATTCCGTCTCGGCATGCCGCTGCATCCGCAACATGAGCATGGAAAAGCGCGTAAAGGTTATAGCACACGACATCTATCCCGAGATGAAAAAATATATGAATAACGGGCAGCTTCTCGCGTCGCTCTATCAGAACCCGATGCTTTTGGGAAAGACGTCCGTGCGCATGGTGTTTAACCATATCGCAGGCGATAAGAGCGAGGGCGGGCGCGTCTATGTTCGCCCGGAACTGGTCTTGAGGAGCAACATCGAGTGCTTCCCGGAGTCCAAAAACAATAATATTTAGTTATACAAATTATAAGTATTGTCTATTAATAAATGCCGAAATATCGGACATTATTAAAAATTTGAGGTAGATTATTCTGTTTTCTTTTGGTAGAATTAGTTTATACTATTAGCAAATCAGAAAAAAATGAGGTGAAGTTCATGAAAGTTGAGATCAGAAAGCCGGTATACTTCGTGCCGGGAGCGTGTTCAAAGTCAGAGCTGTTCATTTCCAGAAATGATTTTGCGGACAGCTATACGAGGGAGCATGACTTCTTTTATGAGGAGTTCATAAGCGTTCTCGAAATGTACTGCGCGCAGTACGGCTGTGAAGTAGAAATGAATGAAGAGACCGCGGAGCAGATCTATAAGACCATCGCGGCGAACAAAAAGACTATCGAGGGCATCTATACCGGAGTGTGCATGGAGGACGGCAAAAAGACGCTATATCTCGCATATGCGGCATACGGCGCACCGGGCAAGAGGATACATGCGGTCACCATCAAGCAGCCTGAGACAGATAGTCAATTTGAGATCGAGTAACGATTTCCTTTAGTAAGGAGATTTAGGCGGTAAACGCCTTTGTACTGAATTTATT
Source organism: uncultured Christensenellaceae bacterium (assembly GCA_934373295.1). Taxonomy (GTDB): domain Bacteria; phylum Bacillota; class Clostridia; order Christensenellales; family Christensenellaceae; genus HGM11616. Next base: position 5,550 of record CAKROK010000012.1, read on the forward strand.
TTGATTGTCACTTTTGTGTACAATTTTATAGGGAGGTGAAGCTGGTGTTGACAAAGCCGGTTGAGTCTATTCTTAGTGCGGAAGAAAGAACCGCGAGGGATATCGACAAGGCAAAGGCCGATGCACAAGCCGCGATAGACGGCTGCATGACGAGATGTGATGAAATCATAGCCGAAAAAGAGGCCCAGGCGAGGGAGATTTCGAAAAATCTGAGTGAACAGAACGAGTCGCAGATAGACGAGATATTCAAGGGAGCGGATATCATCGCGAACGATAAGCTGGAAAACATCAAAAATGCCGCAGCGCAGCGGCAAAATGAAGCAGTTAAATGCGCGATCGAGATCATTGCCAAGGGTTGATGATCTATTATTAAGGAAAGGGGGGTGATATTACGGCAGTACTGAAAATGAAGAGGATCGAGCTGATAGCTCTTCCGGAGGACAGGAAAAAGCTCATAGAGAGACTCCAGCGCCGCGGTATCGTAGAGATAACGAATATCGAGGAAAAACGTTTCAAAAAGCTCGACACTCAAAGCCAAATATCACAATTTGAAAGAAGCATAGGCGTCGCTAATAACGCTCACATTCTCATGATGAGATACTTCCCGCCCAAAAAGGGTCTTTTAGACGGCTTTAAGGGAAGAAGAGAGATCGAAAAGCATGATTTCGGCAAAAAGGCGGCGCAGCGTGACGAGCTTTTAAAGCTATGCTCAAATGTAATCGCTGCGGACAAGAAAATAGGCGAATGCGATTCCGATATCGTGCGCACAAACGTTCTCATAGAGACGCTTGAGCCATGGACGGGGCTGGATTGTCCTACCAATTTTACCGGAACAAAACGCACGCGCTTTTTTGTTGGCTCCATCTCCGGAAAGCACACGGCGCAGGAGATCGAAGACCGCATAAGCGAAAAGGGCGATTTTTCGTCGGGAATATGCGTGGACGTCATAAGCAGCTTTAAGGAAGTAACGGATTTTTACGTTATCTGCCACAAGGACGACATGGCGGCCATGCAGACTGCATTAAGAGAGATTAACTTTACCGAGCTTACTGACAAGACGGCTTTAAAGCCCGCCGAACAGCTCGAGGAGTATAAAAAGAAGCTCGAAAAGCTGGAAAAGGACAAGCAGGACGCGCTTTCATTTATTGAAGAAAGCTCAAAGAGGATAGCGGACGTCGAATTCCTTTCTGATTATTTCACCATAAGAAAGGAAAAGTATGAGGCGCTTGCGCAGCTCGCGCTCACCAGAAACACGTTCATTTTGACGGGCTATATCCCTGAAAAATATGCGGACAGGTTCATAAAGGAATTTGAGGGAAAGTTCACCTGCGCGATAAGCGTTTACGACCTTGCAGAGGATGAGGACGCGCCCGTGCTCTTGTCAAACGACGGCTTTGCGGCGCCTGTCGAGGGCATAACGGAGATGTACGCGCTTCCGGGAAAGCACGACATCGACCCAACGTCTGTAATGTCGTTCTTCTATTATTTCTTCTTCGGAATGATGCTTTCGGACGCGGGCTACGGTCTTGTAATGGTTATAGGCTGTGCGCTGGCGTTAAAGTTCATGCACCTCGAGGATAAGATGCGCAAGACGCTCAAAATGTTCCTCTATTGCGGTATTTCCACCGTATTCTGGGGAGCAATGTTCGGAAGCTGGTTCGGCGACATCGTTCAGGTCGTCGCAAGGGAGTTCTTCGGCAAGGAAATCGGCAGCATTGCGCTGTGGTTCGAGCCGTTAAACGACCCGATAAAAATGCTTCTCTACTGCTTTGCGTTCGGCATCGTCCACCTGTTTGTGGGCGTGGGCGCGAACTTCTACAACCAATGGAGACAGGGCAACAAGTGGGACGCGATTTTTGACAGCATCCCCGTATATCTCACCGTTTTGGGCATTTGCCCGTTAGGAGCGAGTATTTTAACGACCGTTCCGCCCATTTTATCGCAGATTGGCGGATATGTCGCTTTAGCCGGCGTCGTGCTGCTCGTGCTCACACAGGGCAGGTCGTCAAAGACCATTCTGGGCAGACTGGGCGGCGGACTTTATGCGCTATATAACACCGCGACGGGCTATTTGAGCGATATATTGTCCTATTCGAGATTGCTCGCGTTAGGTCTTGCGACGGGCTGTATAGCGAGCGTCATAAACCTCATCGGCACAATGCCCGAGAATCTGACGGTCAAGGCGATAATGCTCGTAGTAGTGTTTATAATCGGACATCTGCTCAACCTGGCGATAAATGTGCTGGGCGCATATGTTCACACGGACAGACTCCAATTCGTGGAGATGTTCTCAAAATTCTATTCAGGCGGAGGCAAGGCTTTCAAGCCGCTTACCGTTAACTCAAAGTATTATAAATTTAAGGAGGAACAAATCAATGAATAATATAGGTATAGTACTTTCTATCTTCGGAGCAGTAATTGCCGCGTTATTTGCGGGAATGGGCTCTGCTAAGGGCGTTGGAATGGTGGGTGAAGCCGCCTCAGGTATAATTTCAAAGGACGCTTCGCTGTTTTCAAAGGTTCTTCTTTTGCAGCTTCTTCCCGGTACGCAGGGGCTTTACGGACTTCTTACTGCAGTCTTGATTCTTTCAAGAGTCGGAATAATCGGTGATGGAGCAATAGATCTTACGCTTGCGCAGGGGATTATGTTCCTTCTTTCCGGACTTCCTATTGGTATAGTCGGGTATTTCTCTGCTATTGCACAGGGCAGAACGGCAGTCGCGGGCGTTGGCATTGTCGCTAAGAACCCCGATGAGAGCGGCAAGGGCGTCATCATGGCGGCAATGGTCGAGACATACGCTATACTTGCGCTCCTTATCTCCATCCTCATTCTCTACAACATCCAGCTTTAATGCACGGCGGTGGTGAAATGAGCGGTTTAGAAAAGATAATTTCTACAATAGATAGTCAGGCCGCTGCGAGCATCGATGAAATAAATGCGCAGGCTCAGGCGAAGGAGCAGGAGCTTTTGAAAAAAGCCGAGCAGGAGGGCGACGCGAGGTATTCCACCATCGTGGAGGACACGAAGGGCAGGCTAGCGATTCAGCTATCCTCCGCAAAGACCCAGGCCGAGGCGAGGGTCAAGCAGGCAGTTTTAGAGGGCAAGGTCGAGCTTTTAAACGATACGCTCGAAAAGACGTTAAAAACGCTTCACGACATGCCGAACGGTGAATTTGAAGAACTCGTTTTGAGCATCGCGCGCGGCAATGTCACGCAAAAGAGCGGCGATATCCGCTTTAACGAGCACTGCTTAAACAAGCTGTCCGCTGATTTTATAAACAAGCTCAACGATGCTCTCGGCACGCAGCTCACCCTTTGCGCCAATGCGCAGGATATCGCGGACGGATTCGTGATAAACAGCGGTCTTGTCGAGGTAAACTGCACGTTTGAGGCGATCATCGAGGCGAACAGACAGGAGCTTTCCGACGCGGTCTGTGAAAAGCTGTTTTCTTAAAGAGGTGCGGCGATGAAGGATACTGAATACGCATACGCGGTGGCGCATATCAGGGCGTATGAGGACATGCTGCTTTCAGACGGCGACCTCGAACAGATGATAGCCGCGCCGGATGTGCAGACTGCGTTAAAGCACCTTGCCGATAAGGGCTGGACAGGCGAAGATAAAAAGAGCATTCGCGATATATTAAACGGCCGTCTTTGCGACGCTTATGCGCTCGTGAAGGAATCCGCACCGGATAAGGACGCCATCGAGATATTAACAGTCAGAAACGACTTTAACAATCTTAAAGCGGCGCTCAAATCCCTCGCGGCGGATATCGACCCAACTGACTGCTACATCTATCCCACGACGCTCGACCTCAATGCGCTTAAAAAGCTGCTCGCGGAAAAGCGCTACGGCGAGTTGCCCGAGGGCATGAGCTATGTTGCGAAAAAGGCATATGACATACTCGTGCGCAGCATGGACGGTCAGCGCTGTGATATCTGCGTCGATAAGTTCACGCTCAGGCATATGCAGAAGATAGCCGAAAAGACGGATAACGAGCTTGTGAGCGAATACGTTTCGGCGTTCGTCGCTCTGACGGACATAAAGACGGCATACAGATGCACCAAGACGGGCAAAGAGCGCGATTTCATATACGACGCGATATGCGGCGGCAGCGAGCTTGATAAGCTCGAGCTGATAGACGCGGCGGCGAACGGAACGAACGAGCTTTTGGCGTATATATCGAGCCACGGCTATGAGGACGCGGCATCAAAGCTGGCTGAAGGCATCGAGGCGTTTGAAAAATACGCGGACGATAAGCTGACGCAGATAACGGATGCGGCAAAATACAGCTCATTCGGAGTCGGCCCGCTGATGGCCTATTACCTTGCTATGGAAACCAGCGTCAAATGCGCGCGCATTATTCTCGAGTGCAAGGCGATGAACGTCGACGAAAAGACGATACGCGAAAGGATGCGTGAGATGTATGTATAGAATGGCAGTAATGGGCGATAAGCCGAGCATTTTCGGCTTTGCATCTCTGGGCATGGCGACATTTCCCGTCGAGGATGCCGAGGACGCGCGCGTGCTCCTAAAGAAGCTCGCGAAAAACGAATTCGCCGTGATATACATTACGGAGGAGCTCGCCTCGCGCATATCGGACGAGATCGAAAAATACCGCAGCGAAAGCCTTCCCGCGATAATACAGATACCCGGTATAAACGGAAACACGGGCGCGGGCATGGCGGACGTCAAGCGCTGTGTCGAAAAGGCTGTCGGCTCAGACATATTATAGAATTGGAGGATTTTCCTTTTTATGAGTACAGGAAGGATATTAAAAGTCGCCGGACCGCTCGTCGTCGCGGAGGGCATGAGAGACGCGAACATGTACGACGTCGTGAGAGTGTCCGATGAGCGGCTTATAGGCGAAATAATAGAAATGCACGGCGATAGGGCGTCCGTGCAGGTTTACGAGGAGACGTCCGGCTTGGGCACGGGTGAGATAGTCGAATCCACCGGCGAGCCCATGAGCGTCGAGCTTGGCCCCGGCCTTATCGGCTCGATATTCGACGGAATACAGCGTCCGCTGGACGATATAATGAAGGTCGCGGGCAACAACTTAAAGAGAGGCGTAGAAGTCCCCTCATTAAAGCGCGACAAGGTTTGGAGCTTTAAGGCGACGGTCAAGGCGGGCGACAGCGTGACCGCGGGCGATATCTTAGGCACCGTTCAGGAGACGGATATCGTGCTTCATAAGATAATGGTTCCCTATGGCGTAGAGGGCGTCGTAAAGAGCATTTCCGACGGAAAATACACCATAACGGACGATATCGCGGTGATAACGACCAAAAAGGGCGATGTAAACGTCGGTCTTATGCAGAAATGGCCTGTAAGAAAGGGCAGACCCTTTAAGAAAAAGCTGTCTCCCGATAAGCCGCTCATAACCGGTCAGAGAGTTATCGACACCATGTTCCCCATAGCGAAGGGCGGCGTCGCGGCTATCCCCGGTCCGTTCGGCAGCGGTAAGACGGTCACACAGCATCAGCTCGCGAAGTGGGCAGAGGCGGACATCGTCGTATACATCGGCTGCGGCGAGCGCGGAAACGAGATGACGGACGTTTTGAACGAGTTCCCCGAGCTTATCGACCCGCATACGGGCAAGTCGCTCATGGAGAGAACCGTTCTCATAGCGAATACATCGGATATGCCCGTTGCGGCGCGTGAAGCATCAATTTATACCGGCATAACGATCGCAGAATACTATAGAGATATGGGTTATTCCGTCGCGCTCATGGCGGATTCGACGTCCCGTTGGGCAGAGGCATTGAGAGAAATGTCCGGCAGACTTGAGGAAATGCCCGGTGAAGAAGGCTACCCCGCATATCTCGGCTCGAGACTTGCGCAGTTCTATGAGCGCGCAGGACGAGTAATCGACCTGGGCAGTGACGGCAGAGAGGGCGCGCTTTCCGTAATAGGCGCTGTTTCACCGCCCGGCGGCGATATATCTGAGCCCGTTTCGCAGGCTACATTGAGAATAGTCAAGGTGTTCTGGGGCTTGGACGCAAACTTGGCGTATAAGCGTCACTTCCCGGCTATCAACTGGTTAACGAGCTATTCGCTCTATCTCGAGACGCTTGAAAAGTGGTATATGGAGAACGTTTCTTCCGATTGGATGGAGCTTAGAAACCGCATGATGGCGCTCTTACAGGATGAGGCGGAGCTGGATGAGATAGTCAAGCTCGTCGGCATGGACGCACTTTCTCCTGGCGACAGACTCAAGATGGAGACCGCGCGCAGCATAAGAGAGGACTTCTTACATCAGCTCGCGTTCCACGAGGTCGATACATATACCAGTCCCCAAAAGCAGTTACTTATGATGAAGCTGATACTTTCATATTATGATAACTCGCTGCTCGCGCTTGAAAAGAATGCGGATATTGAGGAGATAGCGGCGCTGCCCATAAGGGAAAAGATCGGCAGATTCAAGTATGTTAAGGAAGAGGATATCGACAGCGAATATGAGGCTTTGAGCGCTGCTCTGAGAAGAGACATCGCTGAGCTCGGAAGAGAGGTGGAGGACTAATGCCTAAGGAATATAGAACGATTCAGGAGGTCGCCGGCCCTCTAATGCTCGTAAAGGACGTCGAAGGCGTCAAGTATAACGAGCTTGCGGAGATAATCCTTGAAAACGGCGAAAAGAGAAATTGCCGTGTGCTTGAGATAAACGGCTCAAACGCATTGATACAGCTTTTTGAAGCGTCAACCGGTATAAACCTCGCGAACAGCAAGGTCAGGTTCACGGGCAGACAGATGGAGCTGGGCGTTTCTGAGGACATGCTGGGCAGAGTCTTTGACGGTCTGGGCAGACCCATCGACGACGGCCCGCAGCTCATTCCCGAGATGCGCTTAGACGTAAACGGCAGACCCATCAACCCCGCAGCGAGAAAGTATCCCCAGGAGTTCATCCAGACGGGCGTTTCCGCTATCGACGGTCTTAACACGCTCGTAAGGGGTCAGAAGCTGCCCATATTCTCGGCATCCGGCCTTCCGCACGCAAACCTCGCGGCGCAGATCGCAAGACAGGCAAAGGTTCGCGGAACGGATGAGCAGTTCGCAGTTGTATTCGCGGCTATCGGCATCACGTTCGAGGAATCCAACTACTTCATAAACTCCTTTAAGGAGACGGGCGCGCTCGAGCGTACAGTGCTGTTTATAAACCTCGCGAAGGACCCCGCTATCGAGAGAATCGCGACGCCTAAGATGGCGCTGACCGCGGCGGAATACCTCGCGTTTGAAAAGGACATGCACGTTCTCGTTATCCTCACGGATATCACGAACTATGCGGACGCCTTGAGAGAGGTCTCCGCGGCGAGAAAGGAAGTCCCCGGAAGAAGAGGCTATCCCGGCTACATGTACACCGACCTTGCGTCCATTTACGAAAGAGCGGGTATGCAGAAGGGCAAGAAGGGCTCAATCACGATGATCCCCATTCTCACCATGCCCGAGGACGATAAGACGCATCCCATCCCCGACCTTACCGGATACATCACCGAGGGGCAGATAATCCTTTCGCGTGAGCTTTACAGAAGAAATATCCAGCCGCCCATCGACGTTCTTCCCTCGCTTTCCAGATTAAAGGACAAGGGCATCGGCGTGGGCAAGACGAGAGAGGATCACTCAAACACCATGAACCAGCTCTTCTCCGCATATGCGCGAGGCAAGGACGCTAAGGAATTGATGGTAATTTTGGGTGAATCCGCACTCACGGATATCGACAAGCTGTATGCGAAGTTTGCGGATGAGTTTGAAAGAGAGTACGTCTCACAGGGCTTCTATAACGACCGCTCCATCGAGGAAACGCTGGATATCGGCTGGAAGTTATTGAAGATACTGCCGCGCACGGAGTTGAAGAGAATAAGCGAGGAGCTGCTCGATAAATACTACGACAAAAACGACGCTGAGGGGTGATTTGATTGGCAAGATTAAATGTTAATCCCACGCGCATGGAGCTTAGAAATCTCAAAAAGAAGCTCACGACTTCGCGCAGAGGTCATAAGCTGCTAAAGGATAAGAGAGACGAGCTCATGCGTCAGTTTCTCGAACTTGTGAGGGAAAACAGGCGTCTGCGCGCAGAGGTCGAGGAGGCTATTGAAGAAGCAAACAAGCATATGGCGGTCGCGTCCTCCATGATGAGCTCCGAACAGCTCAACACCGCGCTCATGCTGCCCAAGCAGCAGATAAGCGTGGGAGTAGGCGAGCAGAACGTCATGAGCGTGCATATCCCCAAGTTTGATGTCAGCTATCGCACAAATGACGTGAACGACATGTACTCCTACGGCTTCGGCTTTACGTCCGGCGATTTAGACGAGGCGATAAATAAGCTCTCCGCCGTGATGGATAAGTTAGTACGCCTTGCGGAGGTCGAAAAGTCCTGTCAGCTCATGGCGGATGAGATAGAGCGCACAAGACGTCGAGTCAACGCGCTTGAGCACGTAATGATACCTCAATACGAGGAGACGATAAAGTACATCACCATGAAGCTGGATGAAAACGAAAGAAGCACCACGACCAGGCTGATGAAGGTCAAGGACATGATGCTCAAAGAACAGATGGAAAAGGAAAGGCTGCTGGATAACGCCTGAAAAGCCTGACTTTTCTAAACAATATGCCCCTGTATATCGGAAAAATTCTGATATGCAGGGGTTTTTATATTGACAAAGAGACAATCAGTGTTTTATAATTAGTGTAATATAACACACGTTATTAAAAAGGAGGTCAATATGCCGCCACATGCTAAAATCACAAGAGAAATGATAATAGAAGCCGCGTTTGAGATAGTCAGGCAAAACGGCGTAAGCGAGCTTAGCGCAAGGAGCGTTGCGCAAAAGCTGGGTTGCTCCACACAGCCGGTAATGTATCACTTTAAGCGCATCGACGATTTAAAAAAGGCGGTGTATCTTCATGCGGACGGGTTTCACTCCGCGTATATCACCGATATCCAGCCGAACGACGCGTTTGCTGGAATAGGCTTGAGGTATATCAGATTCGCCTATGAAGAAAAGCATCTTTTCAGATTTTTGTTTCAATCGGATAGTTTTTCGAACAGGACGCTTACAGAGCTTATCGACGCGCCCGAGCTTGAGCCGGTTTTGAAGATATTCGCCATGAATTTGGGTATCGATAGGGAAAAGTCAAAAGAGGTGTTTAGGATGATCTTTCTGTTCGTTCACGGCTATGCGAGCATGTTCGCGAATAACTCGATGCTCTATGATGAGGGGCGCATTTTGGCTGACCTAAAAAGTGCGCTTGATGGATTTTCAAATAAACTTAGGGGGGAATTATGATAGAGTTTTACAGGAAAAAAGAGCTAGCTTTTTCGCTCATTTGCATCGGAGCTTACGTCGTATTGTTCAGTGCGGCGGATAACATTTCAAGCATTATAGGCATCAAATCCGTTTTGACCGCGTCGATAAGTCTCGCTTTTTGCGTTTTTTTATTGATTTTCATCATGCGCGGGGATTTTGCGGGGAAGTTCGGTTTGCGCGGCTTTGAAGGGAGCGTCGTTCGATATCTGTTCTTCATCCCTCTTTTAGCGCTCGCGAGCTGCAACCTCTGGAACGGGGCCGAGCTGAGCATGAGCACAACTGAAACCGCACTTTTCGTCGTAAAAATGCTGTGCGTGGGGTTTATTGAGGAAATTCTCTTCCGCGGATTCCTCTTCAATGCGCTGACTAAGGATAATAAAAAGCTCGCCGTACTGATATCCTCACTCACATTTGGCGCGGGACATTTGGTAAATCTGTTTAACGGGGTGGATTTCCTCTCAACCGTATTGCAGATATGCTATGCCGCCGCGATCGGCTTTTTATTCACGATAATATTCATGCGCTCAAAGAGCCTTTGGCCGTGCATCATAACTCATGGGGCGATAAACTCATTAAGTGCGTTTTCCGTGGATGGCGCGGTGTCCTTTGACATTATCACGTCACTCATTCTGATAGCTATAAGCGTCGGTTACGCATTGTTCATAATAAAATTCTGCAAGGACAGAAAACACGAATCGACCTGATTTTATAGAGCTTAATGCATTGACAAAGCTGTGCTAAACGAAATATAATACAGATGAAAAACGTTTTAGTAAAGGAGCATATTATGCATAATCAGGTTATTTTGAACATGATGGACAGGCGCAGTGTGCGCGAATACAAGCCGGATATGCCCGCGCAGGAGCTTATCGACGAGGTGATGCTCGCGGGGACTTACGCCGCGACAGGCTCGGGCAAGCAGTCGCCCATAATCATCGAGGTCAAGAATAAAGAGGTCAGGGACGAGCTTATGCGCATGAACGCAGATATAATGGGAAAGCCGGGTACGGACCCGTTTTACGGTGCGCCCGTCGTGCTCATCGTCCTCGCGGATAAGGAGCGCTCGACGAGGGTATGCGACGGCAGCCTCGTCATGGGCAATATGATGAATGCGGCGCATTCCTTAGGGCTTTCGTCCTGCTGGATCCACCGTGCGAAGGAGGAATTCGAGACGCCCTATGGCAAGCAGCTTTTGGAAAAGCTGGGCATAACGGGCGAATACGAGGGCATAGGCCACTGCATTTTAGGCTATGCCGCGCACGAGCTTCCCGAACCTGCCGCGAGAAAGGAAAACTACATCTATCACATTGATTGATTTTAATGATTTTGAAAAGTAACCCGTCATATCACATTGACGGGTTTTTCGTTTCTTTGATAAAAAATTCCATGAACAGGCGCGCGGCCTTTGGCATCGTCTGAAGGCTGCGCCACGCGAGCGCGATCCGCCTTGAGGGGCGCTCTATAATGCGCCTCACGGTTATATCTCTGTCTATTCCATTTAAAACGCGGCTGTATATCATGGAAATGCCTATCTCTTGGCGCACCATTGAGATGATGGTGTAGTCGTCATGAACTATATCGGTGACGTTCGGCGCAAGCCCCGCGCGTTCAAAGGCGTTTAGAGTTATGCTGTACTTGCCCTCTTTTAGAAGAATGAACGGGTCGTGACAGAGGTCGGATAAGCTGACCTTGTCTTTTTCCTTTAAAGGATGGTCTTTTGGGAGGACGGCCAAAAGCTCGTCGGTGAACAAGGGAGCGAGCTCGAGGTCGCTTGCTGCATCTTCGTTTACAAAGCCGAGGTCGACCCGTCCGTCGCGGATGGCCTGTGCGATGCTCGTATAGTCGCCCTGCTCGAGGTCAAAGCGCACGTGCGGATATATCGCCTTAAAGCGCGTTATGACGGGCGGGAGAAGGTCTCGGCTGACCCCGGTAAACGTGCCTATGGTTATCACGTCGTTTTCCATGCCGTCCATCTCGTCCTTCTTTTTTGAAAGCGCCTTTTCGGCGGAGCTTATCGCCAAAATGTATGGGTAAAACTGTTCGCCGTCCTTGGTCAGGCGCACGCCATCCTTGTTGCGCGTGACGAGCGTAAAGCCCAGCTCGCGCTCAAGCGAACGCACAGTCTGGCTGACTGCGCTCTGCGTGTAGTTTAACTGGTTTGCGACGCGCGTAAAGCTGCCCAGCTCGACGACGCTGCAAAATATCTCGTATTTAGTAGCCATAGCGACCTCGTTGCATTAGAATTACTTATGATACCATTATAATCATTTACTGTACTAATGTCAATTTGAGTAGTATACTCTTTTTAGCAATTATTTATAGAGGTTTTTATGGATAAAACAGCAAACAAGACGCCGAGCGTCAAAAAAGACAATAAAAGGGCATATTTAGATGGACTGCGCGACGGACTGCCCATAGGTTTGGGATATTTGGCGGTCTCGTTTTCATTGGGCATCGCCGCGGGGAACGCCGGTTTAAACGCGTTTCAATCGATGCTTGCGAGCCTGCTGTGCAACGCGTCAGCGGGCGAGTATGCGGGATTTACGCTCATCGCCGCGCACGCGACGTATATCGAGGTCGCGCTGATGACGCTGGTCGCAAATGCGAGATATCTGCTCATGAGCTGCGCGCTCAGTCAGCGGTTTTCGCCCGATACAAAGCTGCGCCACAGGGTGTTCATGAGCTTTCACGTCACGGATGAGCTTTTTGCGATAGCAATAGCCCGCCCCGGCTATTTAAACCCGTTTTACTCATACGGCGCGGTCACCGTCGCGGCGCCTCTGTGGGCGATAGGCACGGCTCTTGGGACTTTGGCGGGAAGCCTCCTTCCGTTAAGAGTCGTGAGCGCGTTCAGCGTGGCGCTTTACGGCATGTTTTTGGCGGTAATAATCCCTCCCGCGCGGACGAACAAGGTAATAGCAGGTCTTATCGCGATATGCTTTGCTTTAAGCGCCGCCGCGACGTATCTACCCGTGGTGAGAGACATCCCCGAGGGGACGAGGACTATAATTTTGACCGTGGTCATAGCGGCGGCCGCCGCGCTCATCTTCCCCAAGAAAGAAGAGGAGGGTTCAGCCGATGGACAATAATATCTACATTTATATCCTTATAATGGGCGGCGTTTCCTTTTTGATAAGGAGCATCCCGCTCACGCTGATACAAAAGCAGATCAAAAGTCAGTTTATCCGCTCGTTTTTATACTATGTGCCGTATGTGACGCTCGCCGTCATGACCTTCCCCGCGATAATCACTGCGACGCAGTCTCCCATATCGGGCGTATGCGCGCTGGTCGTGGGCGCGGTCGCGGCGTGGTTCGGCGCGGGACTGTTCAAGGTCGCGCTGTCCTGCTGCGGCACGGTATTTCTCGTCGAGCTGATAATTGGGCTATTATAGAAAATAAGTCAACAAAAATGCCGGAAGGATTTTCCTCCGGCGTTTATTTTATCATTTTTTCTTTGAAAACTTTTCCTTTATAAGAAGCGGGATATACAGCACGACGCCGCCTATGAGCGTGAAAAGACCTATCTTGGCGAGCGTCTCCGCGAGGGGAGTGTTATCCGCATCGATGAACATCGCCACGAGCATGAATATCGCGCCGACTATCACGGCGGCATAATAGATGTACTTTAAGACCTTCGTCATATCAGCTCACCGGCCTTCATATACAACATCATCTTTTCAACGTCGTTTTTGGGGTCATGCTCATCGCCCTCTACGGTTATGCCGAACAGCTTACACGCCTTATCGAGCGAGACCGTCCTCGAGCCCATTCTCATAGCTACGTCCACATTTCTCACCTTGAAGAAGTTATACAGATCGTCGCCAAAGGACGTCTTTACGAAAAGCGCGTCCGTATCGCCGTAGGTGTATATCTTTTTCGCCTTTTTGAACATGTCCGTGAAGTAGTTACGGTATGCGCGGATGTGCCTTGCGGATTTTATCTGCTCAAGGTCATAGGGGAGCATACCCGAATAGACGTTCTTCCAAAGGCGGGTGATGTATTTGTCGTCCGTATACGGCTTGGAGACGCCATCATAAATAGTGGTCTCGTCGCCGTCCACCATCACGGCATACCAGCCGCATATGCGCATGTTAATCGCCTCAAAGTCGATATACAGCCTGCCGTTATTGGGGATATGCTTTGCGGGGAGCGCCTTTTTGACATACAGCTTATAGATATTGCTGTTCACTCCGAACGTCTGACGCAGCGCAGCGTCGTATTGCTCATAGGGCTGGATCTCGTCCGCCGCTTCAAAGGCCGCTTCAAATTCGTCCTTTTTGAGCGCGATATAATCGAAGCTCTTGAGCTGCTTTTTGGTGTACGGAATATCGTAAAAATCCGACGGCTGGATAGAATCAAGCGAAGCGGAGCGCTTAAAGGGGCGCGCGCCGCCCGAGCTGAATTTATTTGTCTGCGAATCAAAGAAATCCCATGCGCAGATCTTGCTCTTTAACGTAAAAAACCTTACTTCTAAAATATTTATCACCTAAATCATATAATCGTTTAATAAACAAACATAATCGTATTTTATCACTTTTACGCCCCTAATGCAACTAAAAGAATTCCAATTTCATACATTATGTAAACAATCTCTCTAAAAATTGATTTTACGACGGCAATATGGTAAACTATTAGGGACTTTTTATAGGAGAACGTATGATGAGCACTGCTATTTTTATAGATGGGAACAGCCTTTTGCACAGGGCATTTTACGCACTTCCCCCCACGATGAAAACGCGGGACGGACACATTACCAACGCCGTCTACGGCTTTTTGAACATGCTTTTTTCACTCACGCAGACGTATCACCCCGATTATCTCGCGGTGGCGTTTGACGTAAAAAAGCACACGTTTCGAAACGACCTCTTTGACGGCTACAAGGCGGGAAGAAAGAGCACTCCGCCCGAGCTTTCTGAGCAGTTCCCGCTCATACGCGAGACGTTGGACGGCTTAGGTGTAAAGTACCTCGAGCTTGAAGGATATGAAGGCGACGACATTTTGGGTACGCTTTCCAAAACCGCGCGAGAAAAGGGCGTGATGTGCTATGTCGTCACGGGCGACCGCGACGCGCTCCAGCTGACGGACGAAAACTGTCACATTCTCATGACCAAAAAGGGCGTATCCGATACGGAGGAATTCTCGCCCGAGCATCTAAACGAGGTATACGGCCTGACGCCCGCGCAGATAGTCGATCTCAAAAGCCTGATGGGGGACGCTTCCGACAACATCCCCGGCGTCGTGGGCGTGGGCGAAAAGACCGCGCTCAAGCTGTTAAAACAATATCCCACCATCGACAGCATTTATGAAAATATAGACTCTCTGCCCAAAAACAAGCTGCATGAAAAGCTGGTGAGGGATAAAGACCAGGCGTTTTTGAGCAAGAAGCTCGCGACGATCCTTCGCGACGTTCCCATAGACACCGACCTCGACTCTTTAAAATTCACGGGTTTTGATGATGAGCGTTTATCCGAGACGCTCACGTCTTTGGAGTTTACATCCATGCTCAAAAAGCTGGGAGTATCCGCCGTGAAAAAGCAGGAAAAGGAATCTGAGGTTATCGAATTAACCGACGAGAATGGGCTTGCCTTCGCGATAGCCGATGTGGAAAAAGCGGGCGTATTATCTATCATATATCAGTCGGACGACGTGTATTTTTCCTGCAAGGAGGATGCGGAATATTACGTCAGCTTTTCTCGAGACCTATTCGGAGAGGGCTTGTCCGAGGAGCATACTATAAAGGCGCTGGGCGGTGCGCTTGCGGATGAAAAAATCAAAAAGGTTTTATACGGCGCAAAGGAGCTTTATCATAGGCTTTCAACGCTTGATGTAGAGGTCAAGGGGCTTTCGCACGATGTGCTTTTGGCGCAATACGTGCTCGACCCGACGAGAAAGCGCCGCGAGATGGACGCGCTTAAAGAGGAATACGACGCCGCGGGCAGTGCGTCTGCGCTTTTGACGATAGCAAATTGCCAGCGCAAAAAAATAGACGAGCTGGGGCTTTCGGGGATATTTGACGATATCGAAATGCCGCTCATAGACGTCCTTTTCGACATGGAAAAAATCGGCTTTACGATAGACCGAGAGGGCTTGAGACAGCTAAACGCGCAGTACACAACGAGGATAGACGAGGTCTCCGAGCAGATATATAAATGCGCGGGGGAGGTCTTTAATATAAGCTCGCCCAAGCAGTTAGGCGATATTCTGTTTATAAAGCTGGGTTTACCCGCGAAAAAGCGCACAAAGACGGGATTTTCAACAGACGCGGAGGTCTTGGAGGCTCTTATCGACAAGCACCCGATAATACCGCTCATATTAGAATACCGCTCTTTAACAAAGCTAAAGGGGACGTATATCGAGGGATTTTTAAACGTCACGTCGGATAAGGACAGGCAGGTACACTCGACGTTCCACCAGGATGTGACCGCGACGGGCAGACTATCATCATCCGAGCCGAATTTGCAGAATATCCCCATAAGAAGCGAGCTTTCATCGGATATAAGAAAGGTCTTTATCCCGTCGCTGGAGGAAAACTTCATCGTCTCTGCGGACTATTCACAGATAGAGCTGCGCATACTCGCGCATATCGCGAACGACGCGCACATGATAGACGCATTTTTGCACGGCGAGGACATTCACACGCGCACGGCGTCCGAGGTGTTTGACGTTCCTAAAGAGATGGTCACCAAGCAGATGCGCTCATCCGCAAAGGCGGTCAACTTCGGCATAGTTTACGGCATAAGCGACTTCGGACTCGCAAAAAACCTCGGAATACCGCGCTTTAAGGCGGCGGAGTATATCGCAAAATACTTAAAAGAGTTCTCGGGCGTCGCCAACTATATGCACGACGTGGTAGAGCAAGCGAAAAAGGACGGCTATGTGCGCACGCTATACGGCCGTATAAGATATATCGCGGAGCTGAAATCCTCAAATTACAATGTCCGTTCGTTTGGCGAAAGGGCCGCCATGAACACGCCCATTCAGGGCACGGCCGCGGATATTATAAAGTTAGCCATGATCGCCGTTCACAGGCGCATTAAGGATGAAAAGCTCAAATCTCGCATGATATTGCAGGTTCACGATGAGCTGGTCATAGACACATATCCCGACGAGATAGACGCAGTCAAGGAAATTTTGGTTTCAGAGATGACGAACGCGTTCCACCTTAGAGTTCCGCTCGAGGTGGAGGTCAGCGTGGACAGGACGTTCTGATGAAAATATTTAAAAAAAGAGTTTTGGGGATAACGGGCGCGATAGCCTCGGGCAAAAGCACCTTGAGCGCGCATTTAAAGGAGCGCGGGCTTAGCGTGATAGATGCGGATAAAATCTCAAAGGGCATACTTAAAGAGGGAAAAAGCGCATATGATATCGTGATGCGCGAGTTTCCTGAATGCGTCATTGAAGGCAAGATAGACAGGCGCGCATTGGGAAACATCGTCTTTAGCGACGCGAAACAGCTTAAAAAGCTCAATGCGATAACTCATCCGCTGATTGTTGAAGAGATAACCGAGCAGGTGAAAAGCTGCGCCGTGCCTTGCGCGATAGACGCGCCGCTGCTCTTTGAGACGGGGCTGCAAAGCTTGTGCGACGAGGTATGGTGCGTATATGCGCCTGAGGACGTGAGAATTGAAAGGATATGCAAGCGCGACGGGCTCACCCCAAATGAGGCAAAGCTGCGCATACATAGCCAAATGAGCGATGATATCCGCTTAAAGCTCGCGGACAGAACGTTTGATTCATCACGCGGGCTGGACGAGTTTTTAAGTGAGGCGGACTCCGCGCTCGACGACTTCATAAAGGAGAAATAAATGGAGCTATCTAAAAAGCAAAAATCGATGCTGATAGTGTTTTTCGTCATCATGACGATTTTCTTGATACTCGTGGGCGGGTATTATACCGTCAAGACGCTCTATCCCATCGACTATACAGATATAATAGAAAAGTATTCAAAGGAATATGACGTCGACCCGTATCTGATTTGCGCCGTTATCAACACGGAGAGCAGCTTTAAAAGCTCGGCGCAGTCGCATAAGGGCGCTATGGGGCTCATGCAGCTCATGCCGGACACGGCGAAGTGGATAGCCTCAAAGCTGTCTGAGGAATACGACGCGGACGCGCTGACCGCTCCGGAAAGCAATATCCGCTACGGCACGTGGTATTTAAAATACCTTTTAAAGAGATATGACGGGGATATAAGCTGTGCCGCGGCGGCGTATAACGCGGGTCACTCTAACGTTGACGAGTGGAAAAAGACCATACCGGACGGGGACAGCATAGACGTCTCCAAGATACCGTTTAAGGAGACAAAAAACTACGTGAGAAAGGTGGATAGCGCATATGACATTTACAAAAAGCTGTATCCGGGCATGTAGCCTGATATTGGCCGCCGTCCTCGCGCTTTTTGCCATGGGCTGTTCATCCGAAGCGCAGGTAAAGGAGATAGACACCTCAAACGCCATAATAACGGACGGACAAGCCTCCGCGACTCCCTTGCAGAAGGGCGCGGACGAATCAAAAAAAGACGTCGTAAGCAGCCTTAACATAGGAATTTTAAAGGATATAGGCTCGCTGCATCCGCTGTATTTAAACAACGAGCAGACGGAAAACGTGCTGTCGCTCATCTTTGAACCTGCGATAAAGTTAGACGCATCTGACCTGCCCTCATCCGGCGTGATAGAGAGCTGGGAGTGGAACAGCGACAAAAAGATATACACCTTCCACGTCAGAAAAAACGTGTATTATCACGATTCCGAGAGCACCGTCACTGCGGACGACATTCTCTATGCGTTTGAAAAGATAATGGACAGCAGCGCGTCGGAATGCCGCTACAGTCAATATAAGGGCTGCGTAAAGAGCTATGAAAAGACGGACGACTATACCTTTACAGTCAGCCTGAAGCGCGTTTCAAACGACATATTCTACCTTTTGAGCTTCCCCGTATTTCAAAAGTCGGTTTACGGCGGTCTGGACGTAAACACGCTTAAAACTCCCGTGGGGACGGGCGCTTATAAGGTCAAGAGCTTTGACGTGAATTCGGGCATGGAGCTTGTCGCGAACGACAACTGGTGGAAGGTCGCGGGGGATATCGAAAAGATATACGTGAAGTTTTATTCCTCGCAGGATGAGATAAATTCCGCATACAGGGTGGGGGATATCGACACGCTTCTAAACATCGACATGAACGCCGCGGCGACCTCCGGCTCGAAATCCACGGTATATTACGCGACGACGCAGTATTACGACGCGCTCATAGTCAACTGTAAGAGCTATCCCACTAATATAAAAGAAGTAAGGCAGGGCTTAAATTATCTGATTGACAGAAGTGCGCTAATAAAGCAGAGCTTACAGGGCGAGGGCTATCCCACCATGACGCCGCTTCGGCTGGATAAGTGGTATACGCACGGCATAGAGCCTGTCGAGGATAGCGCGAAGAAGGCGATGAAGTGCTTTAAATCGGCGGGATTTTCAAAGGACGGCTCAGGGGACATGATGCATAACGGCGTGAGAACGTCGCTGAAGCTAATATACTGCGAATCATCAAGCTCGAGCTATCGCTCAAACGTCGCGGCGATACTGCGCACACAGCTTTCCGAGGCGGGGATAAACCTCGATATTGAAAAGCTATCTGAGAACAGCTTTTTATCCGCGATAGATAACGGAGAATACGACTTAGCGCTTTGCTCATTCTACAATAGGGCGAACGACGATATCTCCATGTTTTTCGGCTCGAGCGCGACGCTCAACTACGGAAAATATGAGGGCGAGAGCGTGGACGACCTCATAAAGGCGGTGCGCGACGTAAACGGTGAGGAGGAGGCTACGGCGGCGTATACTAAGCTGTACTCATATCTTATAGAAAACGTGCCGCATATCGGGCTGTATTTCAGAACGCACAGCGTAGTACTTCCATCGGGAATACCGAATGTCGGATTGCTGCGCGCGAGGAGCGTGTTTGCGGACATCAACACATGGAAGACGGAATAGTCAAATAAAAATTTTTTGAATAGAAAAGGCCTCTTTTTAAGATAATAGAGCTATAGCCAACAGGCGATTACTTAAAAGGAGGTTTTTATTATGAATACCAATCCCAACAAGAGCATTTGCTGTGAGGTGACGAATTGCGTACATAACTGCGGCTGCTCGGACGGTAGATACTGCACAAAAGAGGGCGGCATCAAAGTTGGCACGCATGAGGCGAACCCGACAGTCCCCGAATGCACGGACTGCCTTTCCTTCGAAATGAGATAGTCGCAGCCAAACGGCTATGAGCCGAAATGATCGATGCGCCCAAGCTATCTTGTATATGGTTTATAAAAATCGGCTTTTGCGCTTTGCCTGACGAAATAATGCTATTATCGCGTCAAGCCGGCGTTTCGGCAGGATCCCGCCCGAGTTTGCTCGGGCGGTTTTTTGTAAAAAATGCGTGTAGTTATTTCCTTTTCAAACTGCATGTGATAAAATATTATAAACGTTAGACGATATTTTTAGGAGGCTCTTTACTATGAGACAACCCATTTTCTTCGATTTTAACAACATGACTTCGGATAAGGTTCGCGGCGGTCTTTCGCGCGAGGATATCGCCGAGCAGGCGGCTAAAATACCGCTCATTCATGAAGGCGTTTCAAAAAAGCGCGGCGAGAACCGCTGGAGGGAGCTTCCCTATAATCAGGCTGATATCGTGGCAGATATGGTCAAGGAGGCAAAGCGCATAAACGACAACTATGACGCTTTTGTCGTTTTAGGCATAGGCGGCTCTGCGCTCGGCTCAAAGGCGCTCTTTTCAGCCTTAAAGCACTTAAAATATAACGAGCTTTCGCGTGAAAAGAGGGGTGGAGCGAGATTTTACGTCGCGGATAATGTCGACCCGGAGGGTTTAAGCGCGCTTTTTGACGTCATCGACCCCAAAAAGACGGTTTTCCACGTGATAACCAAATCGGGCAACACTGTCGAGACGGTCACACAGTTCATGCTCGCTCTCGATATGCTTAAAAAAGAGGTGGGCGACGACTACAAAGACAATATTATAATCACCACGGACAAGGAAAAGGGCAATGTCAAGCGCATTGCGGATGAATACGGCTTCAAGACATATGTCGTACCGGACGGCGTGGGCGGAAGGTTCTCCGTGCTCTGTCCGGTCGGTCTGCTCTCCGCGGCGGTGCTCAACATCGACATAGACGCGCTGTTAAAGGGCGCGGCGGCGATGCACGAGCTTTGCATGAAGCCCGCTCTTGAGGAAAATCCCGCGTATATGTATGCACTTTTGTACACTCTCGCCATGAAAAAGGGCGTGAACATATCCGTCATGATGCCCTATGCGGACAGTTTAGCCTGCACGGCGGAATGGTACGCGCAGCTTTGGGCGGAATCCCTCGGCAAGAAGTTTGATAACGAGGGCAGGGAGGTGTTCGTCGGTCAGACGCCCGTGCGCGCGCTGGGCGTGACGGATCAGCACTCACAGGTCCAGCTATATACCGAGGGACCGTTTGATAAAATTATCACATTCATCGAGGTCAAGAATTTCAGGACAAAGCTCGATATCCCAAATGCGCCCATAAACGTCTATGACGCGGAATATTTAGCGGGACAGAGCTTCAACAAGCTCATATCCTCCGAGATGCGCGCGACAGAGGCGGCCGTGACCAAGGCGGGCAAGATGAATATGAGAATAACGCTTGACACAGTGGACGAATATAGCTACGGCGCGCTGCTCATGTTCTTCGAGATGGCGACCGCCGCTGCGGGTGAATTTTTAAACATAGACGCATTCGATCAGCCGGGCGTCGAGGCGGGCAAAATAGCCACTTTTGCGCTCATGGGCAGAGAGGGCTATGAGGAAAAGGCCAAGGAGATACTGGGCGGCGCGGCTCACGACGAAAAGCTGATATACAGCTTATAAAAAAGAACCTGATTTACGATTAGACAAGAGGGGGATATTAATGAACGGCTTTTTGGGCATAAAGGACGACGTATATCTGTTCAACACGGGATGCGCACAGCGCGCATACGACGTCTTTGGGTGCCATGAGGTTTTAGGCGGGCGGTATTCCTTTTGCGTATGGGCGCCCAATGCGTCTAATGTGAGCGTCGTGGGCGACTTCAACGGCTGGGACGAGCATAAAAACCCCATGACCTGCGAGCACGGCGTGTGGTTAGCCGAGCTTGACGGCGTAAAACAGGGCGATAACTATAAATACGCCGTAACAGATTGCTCGGGAAATACCGTTTATAAAGCCGACCCGTTCGCATTTCACAGCGAGACGCGCCCGGGGAACGCCTCAAAGGTATGGAGCTTGGATTACGATAAATGGACGGATTCTGATTTTTTAAAAAAGCGCGCTTCAAAGAGACATCATAACCTGCCCATGAGCATATATGAGATGCATTTAGGCTCATGGCGCACGCGCGAGGGCGATCGTTTCCCCAGCGTATACGCGCTTGCGGACGAGGTCGCGTCGTATGTAAAGCAGATGGGCTATACTCACATCGAGCTTTTGCCCATTGAGGAGCATCCGTTTGACGGCTCGTGGGGATATCAGGTCACGGGGTATTATTCCGTGACGTCGCGCTACGGCTGTCCGCAGGATTACATGCACTTCATAGACGTCATGCATCAAAACGGCATAGGCGTAATTATAGATTGGGTCCCCGCGCATTTTCCCAAGGATGAGCACGGTCTCGCGCGGTTTGACGGGACGTGCCTGTTTGAGCATCCCGACCCGCTCATGGGAGAGCAGCCGCAGTGGGGGACGTATATCTTTGACTATACTAAGCCGCAGGTCAGGAGCTTTCTCATATCTAACGCGCTGTTCTGGATGGATAAATATCACGTCGACGGCATCCGTGTGGACGCGGTCTCATCCATGCTGTATCTCGATTTTTGCAGAGAACCGGGCAGATCGCGCAAAAATAAATACGGCGAAAACACGTATTTAGAGGCGATAGACTTCATAAAACAGCTGAATACGACCGTGCATGAGCTTTTTAAGGGCTGCCTCATGATAGCGGAGGAAAGCTCGTCATATCCCAAGGTCACTGGAAAGGTATCCGAGGGCGGACTCGGATTTGACTACAAATGGAACATGGGCTTTATGAACGACACGCTAAAGTACTTCTCCATGGACAGCGTTTACCGCAAATATCACCACGACCTCATAACCTTTGCGATGATGTATGCGTCGAGCGAGCATTTTATTTTGCCATATTCTCACGACGAATGCGTCCACGGCAAAAAGTCCATGGTCGATAAGATGAGCGGGGATTATTGGAGAAAGTTCGCGACACTGCGCGCGCTGTACGGCTTCATGTTCGCGCATCCTGGCAAAAAGCTGATGTTCATGGGCGACGAGTTTGCGCACTTTGCGGAGTGGGATGAAAAGCATCAGCTCGACTGGTTCTTATTGGATTATGACTCTCACCGCACCATGAAGGACTACGTCCGTGACTTAAACAAATACTACCGCTCAAACCGCAGCTTATACGAGCTTGAGGAGAGCTGGGATGGATTTTTGTGGCTGAATGCGGACGACAAGGACAACAGCGCGGCGGCGTTCATGAGGAGCTCACGCCAAAGGGGCGGAAAGATAAAGAGGACGGTATGTGTGTTTAACTTCACGCCCGTCGTGCGGTATAATTACAGGATAGGCATTCCGCTTTGCGGCAAGCTCACTGAAAAGATAAACAGCGACGACATGAAATACGGCGGGAGCGGCGTCTCCACGGGCAGCGTAGAGACGGACAGCATCCCCGTAAACGGATTTGAAGAGTCGTTTTCGATAATACTTCCTCCGCTCGCGGCGGTATATTACGATTTCAAGGAATACGTTAAAGATAAGGAATGAATTAAGGGAGGATACAACTATGAACACATCAAAAAAATGCGTTGCCATGCTGCTTGCGGGAGGACAGGGCAGCAGATTGGGCGTTCTCACGAGGCATAGGGCGAAGCCGGCGGTGCAGTACGGCGGAAAATACCGCATAATCGACTTTCCCCTTTCAAACTGCGTTCATTCGGGTATCGACACGGTGGGCGTGCTCACGCAGTATCAGCCGCTTGAGCTGAACTCCTATATCGGAACGGGCGCATCTTGGGATTTAGACAGCATCACGGGCGGCGCATACGTTCTTCCTCCCTATGTGAAGGGCGGCGAAAAGGGAGAGTGGTACAGCGGAACGGCGAATGCCATCTTCCAAAACACGTATTTTATCGACAAATTCCGCCCCAAATACATTATCGTATTATCCGGCGACCACATCTATAAGATGGACTACGCCAAGATGATAGATTTTCACGAAAAAAACGGCGCGGACGCGACCATTGCGGTCATTAAAGTCCCCATGGAGGAGGCGTCCCGCTTCGGCATAATGAACACGGATGAGGATCTTCGAATAGTCGAGTTTGAGGAGAAGCCCGAGCATCCCAAGAACAACATGGCGTCCATGGGCGTATACGTTTTCACGTGGGAGGTCGTGAGGAAATACCTCGAGGAGGACGACGCCGACCCGAATTCGTCAAACGACTTCGGAAAGAACATCATTCCCGCGATGCTTGCAGGCGGCGAAAAGCTCTTTGCATATCCCTTTGAGGGGTATTGGAAGGACGTCGGCACGGTGGACAGCCTTTGGGACGCGAACATGGATCTTTTGGAAAAGGACCCCGACCTCGACCTGTCTGACGCGTCCTGGAGAATTTACTCCAGAAACCCCAACATGCCGCCGCAGTACGTCTCCGCGACGGCGTCAATAAAGCGCAGCATAGTGACAGAAGGCTGCATGATATACGGCACGGTCAATAACTCCGTACTATTTGAAGGAGTAAAGATAGAAGAAGGCGCGACCGTTGAGGACAGCATAATAATGACGGGCACCATCGTCAAAAAGGGCGCAGTCATTCGCCGCGCTATAATCGATGAAAACAACGTCGTCGAGGAGGACGCTCAGGTAGGCGAAAAGGACGGCAAGATCGCCGTAATAGGCACAGATTGCGTCGTAAAGAGCGGCTCATACGTCTACGCCGGACAAATGATCGACCCGAATACGGTCATCGATAACAAGTAAGGAGGCTTTCCATGCTTAAAAACGTTTTTGGATTGATATACACGGGTGAGGAGAACCTGAACCTCATCGAGCTTACGGCGAGAAGGGCGGTGGGCGCGCTGCCCGTCGCGGGAAGATACAGGGTCATAGACTTCATTCTTTCAAACATGGTGAACTCCGGCATAAGGAACGTCGGCGTTATCGCGCAAAAGAACTATAACTCACTCATGGATCACTTGGGCTCGGGCAAGGAATGGGATCTTTCGAGAAAAAATGACGGATTATTCATGCTCCCGCCGTTTGACTCCGCATCGAACAGGGGATATGCGCGCGGGGTATGCGACGCGGTTAGAAACGCCATGCAGTATGTGCGCCGCGCGTCTCAGCAATATTGCATATTATCCGGCTGTTATACCATTTTCAACGCGGATTTAGAGGAGCTTGTGAGGCGGCATATCGACACGAATGCGGATATAACCATGCTTTATAATGAGCAGGAGAAGCTGCTCGAGGACGAAGTTTTATTCCAAGATACGCGCATTTTCATAAACGAAAAGGGCAGGGTCATCGATATGGAGATGAACTCCGCAATGCCCACCTCCTCTCTCATCGGCATGGACACCTATGTGATAAGAAAAGACCTGCTCGAATATCTCGTTGAGGACTCCACCGCGAGAAACAAGTATAATTGGGTTCAGGATGTGCTCATCCCCAACATCGACAGGCTGAACATCTATGCGGTAAAGCACGACGGATATGTGGGCAGGATGCACTCCGTAAACGAGTATTTCAGGATAAATAAGGACATAATCTCGCCCGAGGTCATGGCCGATCTGTTTAAGAGCGACCGCCCGATATTCACTAAAATTAAGGACGAAGCGCCCACGAAGTTCGGTGACAACGCGGACGTCAAAAACTCTATAATCGCAAACGGCTGCACTATCGAGGGCAAGGTGGAAAACTGCGTCCTGTTTAGAAATGTTCACGTCGGCCCGAACTCCGTCATAAAGGACAGCATAATCATGCAGGGCTCGCAGGTCTACGGCGGCTGCCGCTTGGAAAACGTCATACTCGACAAGTCCGTACAGGTGCGCTCGGGTAAGACGCTCATCGGGGATAAATCCTATCCTGTCATAATCAAAAAGGGAGCATTGCTATGACATCTCCAAAGAAAATTCTACTCGTGGGCGCTGAATGCGCTCCGTTTGCTAAGACGGGCGGCCTCGCGGACGTCATAGGCACGCTGCCCGCTCAGCTCAAAAAGCTGGGTGCGGACGCGCGCGTGATGATGCCCCTGCATAGACAGATAAAGGAAAAATACCGCTATGAGCTTTATCACATATGTACGTTTTACGTGACGTTGGGCTGGCGCACACAGTTTTGCGGGATAGAGACATTGACCGTAAACGGCATACAGTATTATTTCGTCGATAACGAATACTACTTCGGCGGTCCGATATATAAGGGCGGAGAGGCGGAGGGCGAGCAGTACGCGTTTTTCAGCCGCGCCGTGCTCGAGGCATTGCCGCTCATAGACTTCATGCCGGACGTCATCCACGCGAACGACTGGCACACCGCCATGATACCCATGCTCATAAAGACGCAGTATTCGGGCGACGTGGGCAGGATAAGCACGCTGTTCACGATACACAATATCGCCTATCAGGGACGGTTTAGCCCGTTTTTCGTAAAAGACCTGCTGGGCGTTCCGGATAGCTTTATAACCCCGCAGTACATGGAGGCGTATGGCGACGCGAACTTTCTAAAGGCGGGCATAGTCTTTTCGGATAAGGTGAACACAGTCTCGCCGTCATATGCGCAGGAGCTTAAATATCCATATTATTCCGAAGGAATGGACGGCGTATTAAACTCGCGCGGGGGCGATTTCTGCGGCATAATAAACGGCATCGACACGATATCGTTTGACCCGCATACTGATAAAAACATCAAAAATCACTATACCTCGGGCAGCTTATATAACAAAAAACAGGATAAACTCGCGCTTATAGAGGAACTATCGCTGAACGCGGATGAGTATACGCCCGTGATATCGATGGTCACGCGGCTTACGGAGCAAAAGGGGATCGACCTCGTGATGTATGCGCTTAGCGGCATAATGGCGCAGGATATATGTCTTGTGGTTTTGGGCAGCGGGGATAAGAAATACGAGGACTTTTTCTTCTCCGCACAGGCTAAATATCCCGGAAAAATCGCCTACAGCAATAAATACGACGAAGCGCTTTCACACAGAATATACGCGGGGAGCGATCTGTTCCTCATGCCCTCAAAATTTGAGCCGTGCGGAATATCGCAAATGATCGCGATGAGATACGGCACGCTGCCCATAGTGCGCGAGACGGGCGGACTAAAGGACACGGTCAAGCCGTATAATGAATTTGAACAGAGCGGAACGGGATTTTCATTCGCAAACTACAACGCGGATGAAATGCTCGGCGTGATAAAGCTCGCGCTTAGCGTCTATCGCGACGAAAAGCGCTTTAGGGGCATACAAAAGCAGGCCATGGCGGAGGATTTCAGCTTTGAGACATCCGCGAAAAAATATCTTGAGCTATATAAAAGCTGCATTGAAAGGCGGCTTTAGAATATTTTTTATCAAATAAAGGAGGATTCAGCATGAACGCAACCGATAATCCTACAGTACAGATGATAGTCGGCAAGCTGAAAAGACATTTCGGCAAGACGGTCGAGACGGCGACGCCCAAGCTCATATATGAAGCGGTGTCCCTGTGCGTCCGCGACGAGATAATGGACAAGTGGCTCGCATCCCGCGAGCAGATAGATAAGCAGGGCAAAAAGATGGTGGTATATATGTCCGCGGAGTTCCTGATGGGAAGGGCGCTGGGGAACAACCTCATCAACCTCGACCTCTATGAGAAATACGAGGAGGCGCTCTCTCTTTTAGGCATCGACCTTAACGACATCGAAAACGAGGAGCATGACGCCGCTCTCGGAAACGGCGGCTTAGGCAGGCTGGCCGCGTGCTTTTTGGATGCGCTTTCCTCCCTTGACCTCCCCGCGATGGGCTGCGGCATAAGATATGAGCACGGCCTGTTCAAGCAGAGGATATTGGAGGGCGCGCAGGTCGAAATTCCGGACGACTGGATAGACACGGGCTACGTCTGGGAGGTGGAAAATCCTGATGAGGCGGTCGAAATTCACTTTGGCGGAAAGATAACCGAGGAGTGGAGAGAGGGTCACTTAGACATAATCCATGAGGACTATCAGACGGTACTCGCCGTGCCCTATGACATGCCCATAGTAGGTTATGATACAAAGGCGCCCGCGACGCTTAGATTGTGGTCCGCACGCGCGCAAAAGCAGCTCGACATGCAGTATTTCAACAAGGGCGATTACGTCCGCGCGTCTGAGGAAAGGGAGCTTGCGGAGGTCATTTCAAAGGTGCTTTACCCCGAGGATAACCATGACGCAGGAAGGCAGCTGCGCTTAAAGCAGTTCTACTTCTTCACCTCCGCGACCATGCAGAGCATAGTAAAGCGCCATAAGCGGCTATACGGCGACCTGCATACGCTGCCCGACTACATCTCCATACAGATAAACGACACTCACCCCACGCTATCCATCCCCGAGCTGATGAGAATACTCATGGACGAGGAGGGCTTCGGCTGGGACGAGGCGTATTCCATAGTGAGCAGGGTGTTCAACTACACCAACCACACGATAATGCAGGAGGCGCTCGAGTGTTGGTCAAAGGACATGTTCTGCGTGCTTCTTCCGAGAATATACAAGATAATCGAGATACTGAACGAAAAATACTGCCAGCAGCTTTGGCATTTCTATGAGGGCGATTTCGATAAGATAAGCGCTATGTCCATAATAGCGTATAATCAGATACGCATGGCGAACCTGTGCGTCGCGGTATGCAATAAGGTGAACGGCGTTTCGCAGCTGCACGGCAGCATACTCAAAAAAGACCTTTTCAGGGACACATATGTTATAAAGCCGCAGAAGTTCTTAGCCATAACGAACGGCATAACGCATCGCCGCTGGCTGTTGAAATCAAACCCCGCGCTCGCGATGCTCATCGAGGATTATATCGGCGAGGGCTTCAAAAAGGACTATAAGGAGTTTGACAAGCTAAAGGACGTCTATATGCAGGAAGATTTTCTGCATAGATTTGAGCAGATAAAGCAGGGCAACAAGAAGCGCCTCGCGCAGTATGTCTATGAAAAGCAGGGCGTGAAGCTCAACGAAAACGCGATTTTTGACGTACAGTGCAAGCGCCTTCACGAATATAAGCGTCAGCTTTTAAAGGTACTGCATATTTTATACCTATATAATAAGCTGATAGCCGATCCGAATGCGCTGACGCAGCCTATAACATTCATCTTTGCGGCAAAGGCGTCGCCCGGATATGCCCGCGCGAAGAATATAATCCGCTTGATAAACGCCGTGAGCGACCTTATCAGATCGGACGACAGGGTGAACGACAAGCTGCAGGTCGTGTTTATAGAAAACTACAGCGTTTCCGCAGCGGAGGTCATGATGCCCGCGACGGACGTCTCCGAGCAGATTTCCACGGCAGGCATGGAGGCGTCAGGTACGGGCAACATGAAGTTCATGATGAACGGCGCGGTGACTATAGGCACCATGGACGGCGCAAATGTCGAGATATTTGAGCAGGTCGGAAAGGACAATATCTATATATTCGGCTGCTCCTCCGACGAGATATTCTCCATGAAGGCGCATCATTCCTATAAGCCTGCTGATGTGTATGAGCATGACCCTGAGCTTAGAAACGTCCTTTCGAGATTGGTGGACGGCTCGCTGCCCGGCGTTCCCGAAAGGCAGTTTTCCGACATATATCAATCTCTGCTCTTTGGCGATTTCGGCAGTGCGGATCAATATTTCGTGCTGAAGGATTTCAGGAGCTATGTCGAGACGTATGACAGGATGCTAAAGGATTACGCCGACAGGGATAAATGGGTCAAAGTGGCCGCAGCAAACACGGCTTATTCGGGAATATTCTGCGCGGACAGGACTATTGAGCAGTATAACGAGCAGATTTGGCATCTTGAGCCGTTGAAGTGATGGGCTTTATCATTCACGATTCATTTTCACAAAAATATCGCTCGCCTTTGGGTGCGGTGCGTGCGGGGCAGTCCGTGCGCATCGCGCTTAGAATACAGTGCTATGAAAACGCGTCTGCGCGGCTCATTATTTACGATAATAGCGGTGCGCGTGAGATATCCATGACGCAGGACGCGGGCGAGTTTTCCGCCGTCATCGAGACGAGCCCGAGCGGCGTTTTGTGGTATAATTTTTTTGTTCAAACAGAGGGAGAATGCGGGTATTACTGCCCAAAAAGCGGCCGAACCGGCGGACTGGGCGAGCTTTTTGATATAAACTCCGGACGCTTTCAGCTTACGGTATATGAACGCGATTTTCACACGCCCGATTTTTTCAAGGGCGCGCTTATGTATCAGATATTCCCCGACCGCTTTGCATCGAGCGGGAAATATGCGCAGAGCGGCAGGGCGTTTCATGAAGCAAAGGGGCGCACGGTCTATATCCACGATTCATTTGACGAGGAAGTTCTATATGAGCCGCACGGGGGATGCGCCGATTACGCACCGGACGACTACTTTTTGGGCGATTTGCCGGGTATAGAGAGCAGACTTGACTATCTCGCGGGCTTGGGCGTTGACGTGATTTATCTAAACCCGGTATTCGAGGCCGCGTCAAACCACAGATACAACACGTCCGATTACATGCACATCGACCCATTTTTAGGCACGGATGAGGACTTTTCGCATTTATGCCGGGAAGCGAAAAAGCGCGGCATAAAGGTAATTTTAGACGGCGTTTTCTCGCATACGGGCAGTGACAGCGTGTATTTTAAGAGCGCGCTCACGGGAGAAAATTCGCCCTATTATTCGTGGTACACTTTTTTAAACTTTCCCGATGACTACAAAAGCTGGTGGGGCTTTAAGACGCTGCCCGAGATAAACAAGAGTGACCCGTCCTGGCAGGATTTTATTATAAACGCGCAGGACGGCGTAATGAAGCATTGGCTGAAAGCGGGCGCGGCGGGCTATAGGCTGGACGTCGCGGACGAGCTGCCCGATGAAATTATTTTTAAGATGAGGGCCGCCGTAAAGGGCGAATCCAATGAAAACCTGCTGTTGGGCGAGGTTTGGGAGGACGCCACCACCAAGTTAAGCTACGGCAAGCTGCGTGAATACGCTCTGGGAAATGGACTGGACAGCGTGATGAATTATCCGCTGAGAAGGGCGCTCATCGCTTTTTTAAAGGGCGAGACGACCTCGCGCGGGCTATTGACGTTTTTACACGAGCAGCAGCAGAACTATCCGACGGAGATGTACTATTGCCTGATGAACCTGCTGTCCTCACACGACGTTGAGAGGATGCGCACGGTGCTTGCGCTCGATATGGACACGTCAAATTTATCGAGAGAGCAGCAGGCGGAAGTAATAATCACCGATAAACAGGACGAAAAGGGCGCTTTTTTGTTGAAAATAGCGTTTGCTGCGGTAATGACGCTGCCCGGTATGCCCTCCATATACTACGGCGACGAATGCGGGATGCACGGGCTGAAGGATCCATTCGACCGCAGGCCGTATAAGCAGACGGATATATCGATGATAGAATACTGCGCGAAATGGGGCGAAATACATAAAAAAGCCGCGATAAAGCGCGGATATTTCACAAGCCTGTTTATAGACGACGATGCGCTCGCGCTTATAAGATTTTTGACAGATACAGATGTGTTCGGCAATGAGGCACAGGGCGAAAGCGTAGTCACGGTCATAGATCGCTCGAGGCAAAAAAGAGAGGTATGCCTTGATTTACATTCCGCAAAAAATGGTATATCATTAGAAAAGATGCAGTATTTTATGCGTGCGGGATATTTTAGCGCGTCAGACCTGTTTTCGGGTGAAAAATACGCCGTAACGGACGGACTTTTGCAGTTAAATCTAGACGGACGGGGCGTGCTTTGCATGGAACTAAAGAGAGGAGAAACGAAATGAGGATTGGATTTATCGGCGGCGGCAACATGGCGGGCGCGATAGCCGCAGGTGCGGCAGATTCCGGGGTGATAGCTCCGCAGAACATATATATTTACGACAGAAATTTCGACAAAGCGGATGCGCTTTGCAAAAAACACGGCTTCAACGCCTGCCGCTCACAGGCAGAGGCGGAGATAAAGAGCGATATCGTGGTGATAGCGGTCAAGCCCAACTCGGCAAGGGATGTGCTTGACGGGATATCCCGCGCAAAGGCGATAGTCTCCATAGTCGCGGGCCTCAGCATAGACGAGATGAAAAAGCACGTCAAAGGCGACGTGAGGATACTTCGCGTGATGCCCAACACGCCCATGCTCGTGGGCGCGGGTGCGTCGGCGTTTGCGCGTCCGTGTACGCTAAATGACGATGAGTACGCCGAGATAAAGCGCATTTTCACCGCGCTCGGCATGGTCGTTGATGTAGATGAAAAATACCTCTCCGCAGTCACAGGCGTATCGGGGAGCGGCCCCGCATATGCGTATATGTTCATCGAGGCGCTTTCGGATGCGGGCGTAAAGCACGGCTTAAAGAGGGATGACGCGAAAATGCTCGCAGCGCAGACGGTTTACGGCGCGGCGAAGATGGTGCTTGAGACGGGAAAGCACCCCGCGCAGCTCAAGGACGAGGTTTGCAGCCCGGGTGGAACGACCATCGACGCGGTGGCAGTGCTTGAGGAGATGGGGCTTAGAGCCGCCGTCATAGATGCTGTCGACGCCTGTGTCGACAAGGCGGAGAGACTTTAGCATGAAGCAGGTCACGCTGTATTGCGACGGCGCCTGTTCGGGAAATCCCGGCCCGGGCGGCTGGGGCGCGATATTGATATATAAGGGATATGAGAAGGAGCTGAGCGGCTATGACGAGCTTACCACGAACAACCGCATGGAGCTTTTAGCCGCGATTAACGGGCTGAAAATGCTAAAAGAACCGTGCGAGGTGGACATCTATACCGACTCGAGCTATGTCTTTAACGCCTTTTCAAAGGGCTGGATTTTCTCATGGGTGAAAAAGAACTGGATAAAGGCGGATAAACAGCCCGTGAAGAACGTTGAGCTGTGGGAGGAGCTTTTAAAACTCTCACAATATCACACCGTAAACTGGCACAAGGTCAAGGGCCATGCGGACAATGCCTATAACAACAGGTGCGATAAGTTAGCGGTGGCGGAATATAAAA
This sequence comes from uncultured Christensenellaceae bacterium, assembly GCA_934373295.1. Taxonomy (GTDB): domain Bacteria; phylum Bacillota; class Clostridia; order Christensenellales; family Christensenellaceae; genus HGM11616. The sequence continues at coordinate 38,128 of CAKROK010000012.1, forward strand.
GCAGAGGTTGAACCGATCGTTTTTATGTTCATATTAAGTACACTCTGTTGGCATAGAATAATAGCGTAAAAAGGATATTAAAGTTGCCTTGGAGTTAGGAGTTAATATGAAGAATTGGTTTAGGAATTTCATGGCCGGCAGATACGGCTCGGATAATTTTGGACGCTTTCTATGTATCATAGCGTGCCTGCTGCTTTTGGTGAGCATAATAATCGGCGGGTCGACAATCGCAGGGATGATACTTTGGGGCGTCGCGGTCGTCGTTTTGGTGTATGCTTATTTCAGGATGTTCTCCCGCAAGGTCAACAAGAGATTTGCGGAGAATTACAGATATCTCAAAATACGAAACGGCTTCACGGGATTTTTCAAAAAGAGAGCCAACAGGATAAAGCAGTCAAAGACGCATAGATTTTTTAAATGTCCGAACTGTAAGGCGACTGTCCGCGTGCCCAAGGGCAAGGGCAAAATAAAGATAACCTGCCCCAAATGCGGCGAAAAGTTCATTAAAAAGACCTGATGTTCGGGTATGTCGTAGCTGACCGTGCGCAGCTTACAGGGGACGAGGCGGTCAGGTATAAGTCAATATACTGCGGATTATGCCGCGCGCTCAAGAAAAAGGGCGGGTTATGGGCGCAGCTCACGCTGACATACGACCTTGCTTTTATGATAGTCCTGCTATCATCGCTATATGAGCCGATGGAGACCGTTCAAAAAAAGAGATGCTATTCGCATATGCTCAAGGGAACGACCACGATCACGAGCGAAATAACGGATTACGCCGCGGACATGAACATAATTTTGGCGTATCACAATCTTTCGGACGATATCGAGGACGACGGCGGTATGATAAAGCGCGCCGAGCGTTCGCTCATAAAAAGCTGCTATAACGAGGCGAAAAAGCGTCATACTAAAAAAGCGGACGATATATCGGCACTGCTTGATGAGTTGTCATATGCGGAAAAGTCAAACGCGGACGCAGATACCTGCGCGAACCTCTTTGCTGAGATAATGACCGTGGTTTTCGACTATAAGCAGGACATGTGGAGCGGCTATGTCAGAGAATTTTCCGCAGCGCTCGGGCGAGTCATATATATAATGGACGCGGTGGACGACATCGATGAGGATATCAAAAAGAACAAATTTAATCCCTTAAAGGATATGTATAAAAGCGGGGATTTTCCCCAAAAGAGCGACGAGCTTTTGAGGTCGCTGCTCGGGGAATGTACGGTCGCGTTTGAGCGGCTCCCGCTGGAAAACGACCTCGGGATAATGCGCAATATTCTATGCTCCGGCATATGGACAAAGCTGGATGCGAAGAAGGAAAGGGCGAAAAACGTTGATGAATGACCCATATAAGGTCTTAGGGCTGGATCATAACGCCTCGGACGACGAGGTTAAAAAGGCATACAGACGCCTCGCGAAAAAGTATCATCCGGACGCAAACCCCGGCGACAAGGCGGCTGAGCAAAAGATGAAGGAGATCAACAGCGCCTACGACGCTATTATAAATAAGAAGCCTTACGGCAACGAGACGGCGGGCGGATCATACGGCGGAGGATATCAAAACGGCTATGACCCGTTCGGCTTCGGCTTTGGCGGGAGCTATGGCGGCTACGGCGGGCAGACGGGCAGCCGCCAGACCAGCGGAAACCCGCATTTTGACGCGGCGAGGAACTATATAAACTTCGGGCGGTATGCCGAGGCGATGAACGTCCTAAACAGCATAAGCGACAGAAATGCGGAGTGGTATTACTTAGCCGCGCTCGCGAGCGCCGGTCTCGGAAATCGCATAAAGGCTAAGGAATACGCGCAGACGGCATGCAGCATGGACCCGAACAATTTCGAATACCGCAGTCTTTTAAACAGATTGAACAGCTCGGCGGGGACATACACGAGCTATTCGGGAAATCAGGGCTACACCCGCCCCGGTCTGCGGCTCAATAAATTCTGCCTCGCATACTGCATCGCGCAGCTTCTATGCGGCCTATGCTTTGGCGGAAACCGCTACAGGGGCTATTACTGCTAAAAAAACTAATCGACAAACGCTTGACCGATATTTTCGGACAGGCGTTTATTTTTATGCGGGATTTAATCACCGTAATAATCATATTTTAATAAATTACAATAAGTCTTTTGAAAAAAGTTCTATTTTTATCGACGGCAGCGCGGAATGATGTTGTCAAATACGCCGATATAATGG
>CAKROK010000013.1 GCA_934373295.1 uncultured Christensenellaceae bacterium
CTGAAAACCGTGGTTTTCAGACTTTCCCATAAGGAGGTCTGCGACCTCCTCATCCTTCTCCGCTAATCTGTTCAAGGTGAAATGCCTGCATAAGTGCATAACTTAGTTTTCGGTTATACTTTGTTTCCTGACGGTGACGGTCTTAAAATCGCAAGCGATTTTACAGACCGTATATATTACTTAGAGTAAATAGTTATGTATGTGATTCTTTCTCGATTACATAAATGTTGACATAACTTCGATAAGCTGATATTGGCTTTTGTTTTGCGCAACTTGTGACGGTCTTAAAATTATGCTGCGCGATAATTTTACAGACCGTATGCTTTAGTTTGTGGTAGGAGTTTTGGCGAGGATGGAGTATAGTTTGTGCACTTGAGTTTAAAAGACGGAACGCATACGTAAATTGAATAATTAGGTTGCTTTGCTTCGCAAAGCTCCATTATATGTGCGCGGCGCGGCAGGCGGGCTTAGTTTTTGCGGCCGAAGGCCGCAAAAACCTGCGCCGCACGTCGTCGGCAAGCTCGCTTTTTGTTCGTAGGGCAGGGCATATGACTTGCGTATAAAAAATCGCTTTCGACGGTCTGCCGCGTCGAAAGCGATACCTTATTATGCCCTTATAACATCCTTATCCCTCAATATGAAAACAATCGCCACAACTGCGGTGATAAGCTCCGTGAGCGAATACGCGAACCATATCGCATCCGCGCCGAATATCGCGGGCAGGGCGAATATCATCACCGTCGTCAATCCTAATCCGCGCATAAGGGAGATCACGAGCGATCTTCCCGTCTGAAGCACGCTTTGCAGGTAATAGCTCGCGACTATGCCTATGCCCATGAAAAGGAACGCGGGCGAGTGCTTTAGGTATATCGCGGGCGTGAGCGCGAGCACATCCGCCGACGCGTCCATATACAGTCCCGTTATCTGCTTGGGCAGGAGTATCGCAAGCGCACAGAACGCCGCGCCCATTATGAGCGCCGTCATGAGCGCGCGTGTTAGGACGTATTTTACGCGCTTCAGCTGCCCCGCGCCGAAGTTCGCGGAGGCTATCGGGCTGACAGCTTGCCCCACACCGTAGAACATGGTCATCATGAGTATCTGTACGTTCGCTATCACGCCGAATATCGCCAGCTCGTCGCTGCCTAACAACCTCATGAGCTGCTTGTTAAAGAACATGACGGTTATGCCAAAGGATATGTCTACCAAAAAAGGAGAAAATCCCACCGCGGCTATCTTTTTAAACGTGCCCGAAAATCCGGACGGCTTAGCGACGCGCAGCTTGCACTTCTTCATAAAGAAGTAGCTTAAAAGTATGAGCACGCCAACATACTGCCCTATCGCCGTGGCGAGTCCCGCGCCCGCGAGTCCCATATCACACGTAAATACCAAAAACACGTCTAAAAATATGTTTATGACGCCGCCCGTTACGACGGACGCAGTCGCCAGTCCGGGCGCGCCGTCACTGCGCACGAACGCTATCAGCACCTGACCCATCAAAAATGCGGGCGTCGCCCACGCGATGTTTATCGCATACTGCGCGCAATAGGGCAAAAGCTCGTCATTCGCGCCGAACGCACGCAGCAGCGGATTTAAGAATATAACTAAAGCCGCCGTCAATATCACGGTAAGCACGGCGGCGGATATGAGCGATGCGGAAAAATACCTCTCTGCGGCCTTTTCGTCGCCCCGTCCGCGCTCGACGCCCATGTTAACCGCGCCGCCCAGTCCCAAGAAAAGCCCCAGGCTTATTATTATCGACCACAGCGGCATTATCAGCGAAAGCGCCGCGCTGCCCGTCGTTCCCGCATACTGCCCTACGCATATCATGTCCACCGTGCTGTATATCGAGCAGATTATCGCGCTGCCAAAGGCAGAAAACAAATACCTCGTATATAGCTTTTTGATGTTGTCCTTTAACAGATCCATTTTTTGACCCCCATTTTTCATTTTTACAAATATAAAAGCCGGAGAAGAACCCCGGACGCATCCGACATCTTCTCCGGCATTGTGATTGCGATCACATGCCCTCCGATGAGCGTTACTATTATAAATGATAGCTTAGGCTATGTCAACAGGATTTTTCCCGCCTATTGCAGCCACGCCACATCCGTCGAATCAGAGATGTTGTTAGCGCCGTAAAGTATCAAGAGCTCGGTCGTGTTGTGCTCCTTTATAAGCTCGCTCACGTTTCCTCGGTAGTAGCGCATGTCCACCATCACGACCTCCTCATAGTTTTCGCAGAGGAACGTCGCAAAGCAGTGCGCATACGAGTCCTTTAATATCATTATGCTCCTGCCGTTTTTGACGTCCTCGTTCTTTACGCTCACCACGGCGTGGTTTCCGTCCAAAAACACGGGGTATTTATCCATGTTCTCGTCGTGGTCGTAAAAATACAGCGAGTCATACGTCTGCTTTTTGGTCACGTCGTCTATCGTCACTTCATATTTATAGTTGTTCGCGGAGTGCCATATCTCCACATCGTCAGGCTTTTCCGCCCAAAGTCCGCTCTTTGAATAATTCGTGCCGTAAAAATCGGAGAGCGTCTCCTTTTTTGAAAATTCCGTCACGGGCGCAAGGCCGTTTTTCTCGCAGAACGCGGTATACATGAGATACGCGCCTTGCGTGGTGACGTGGTGATCCGTCTTATAGTATATCTGCTTATCTAAATTGCTCTTAAAAACCTCACGCAGATCGATGATATCCGTCTTTCCCGCGTTTTTTTGAGCGATGTCGTATATCTCGTCGTCCGGATAGCTCTCGTGATTCGCGGGCAGCTCGTCCTTTAGGATATATCCCGCATTGGGGACTATCATCATCGTCGCGGGCAGTGAGTTATCCTGCGCAAATTCGCACAGGCGGGTGATGTTCCTCGCGCAGAGGTCCTTATCCAGCGCCTCGGGCGTCGCGATGAGGTAGCCGTCCGCGCATTTATACACACCGGACGCGCCGTTTCTCCCGCAGAGCAGGTCAAAATACGAGCTTATCCCCACGAACGTCTCCCTGAACGGGAACTGGTCGGAGGTAAACGTATCTATGCCGGAGGAAAAATCCCCGCTCATGAGCGTCTGTGCGGAAAACTCGGGAAAGCTCGCCAGCACCTTCTTTTCGTTCTGTGAATAATCCTGCTTAGGCAGCACCGCGAGCAGCACGGCGAATACGGTTATAAACGCGATAAACACTATCGCGACGGCATATCTTGATTTTTTCATGACGCACCTCCTTAGAAACGATAATAGAGGAAGGGATTATAGCTCGAGCTGACGAGCGCCGCCGTACACAGCACGAGCACTATCAGCGCGGCGATCACCTCTACAGGCACGGCCGCCTTTGTCTTATCCAGCTTATAATACAGCTTCTTTCCCACGGGCAGGCACGCGAACACCGCCACCGCCAGCAGGGGCAGATATGACAGCACCATATACGCCGCCTTATCGCCTATGACCCCGTCGGAAAGCGTGAACAGCGATTTAAAGAACGCGCCCATCTGCGCCATATCCGTGAAGTCGAAAATCACCCAGCCCAGCACGATGAACAGCAGCGCGTATACATGCGAGAAAAACGCAGGCAGCTTGTCGAGATATTTTTTTAAGAACAGCTTTTCGACTATGAGCAATATTCCGAAATAAGCTCCCCACAGCACGAAATTGCCGCTCGCGCCGTGCCAAAGACCGGTCAGCAGCCAGACTATCGCTAAGTTTAATACCATCCTGCCCGTGCCCTTGCGGTTTCCGCCCAGCGGGATGTAGACGTATTCTCTGAACCACGTCCCGAGGGATATGTGCCAGCGCCGCCAGAATTCCGTAATGCTCTTTGAGATGTACGGATAGTCGAAGTTCTTCACGAATTCAAACCCGAACATGTTCCCAAGTCCCCTCGCCATGTCCGAATATCCCGCGAAATCGAAGTATATCTGAAGCGTGAAGGCGATTATGCCCACCCAGCTTCCTAAAATGCCGTTGTTCGTTCCGCCCTTTATCGCCGCCCAGAGTATGCCCATCTGATTGGCTATTAGCACCTTTTTCGCGAGGCCCACCAAAAATAGCTTTACGCCGCGCGTGAACATGGGCATGTTCTCCCTGCGGTTCATGAGCTGATATTCTACGTCGACATACCGCACTATAGGCCCTGCTATGAGCTGAGGGAACAGCGCGACATACGTGCCGAAGGTTATGTAGTTCTTCTGCGCCTTGCAGTTGCCCCAATACACGTCTATGACATAGCTCATCGCCTGGAAGGTATAGAACGAAATGCCTATGGGGAGTGCTATTTCAGGCACGGCGAGCGTGGAGAATATGGGGATATCGTTTATCATATCCGCCGCAAAGCCCGCGTATTTAAAGTATCCGAGCAGACCCAGGTTCACCACGACGCACAGGACGAGCACGAGCTTCTTTTTGCCCTTGTTTTCTCTGAATTTTTCTATCAAAAGCCCGCTGACATAATTAAGCGTGATGGACGCTATCATCAAAAGCACATATATCGGCTCGCCGAAGCCATAGAATATTATGCTCACGACAAACAGCCACGGGTTTCTGAATTTTCGCGGGAGCAGGTAGTATACGCCCATCGTGACGACGAGGTATACGAACATGAATAGCAGACTGCTGAATACCATTGATTTCTCCTTGACTTACATTAATAAACAGCAAGGCAGACCGCGAAAAATCGGCCTGCCTCGACATATTCTTTAAAATACCGCGCGGATTACTTCGCCGCGTCCTCAAATATCTTTTCCATGTCCGCGTGCTTTGCGGAGAGGAACATCGCGACGTAATTTCCGTTTTCGATCACCTTGCACTCTTTAGCGAGCGCGGCGTTTTCGGGGTCATAGCTTTCAGACTGGACTTTGACCTCCTCAATGCGGTTATTGAGCTTGTCCGCGACCTTTTTCGCCGCGTCTGCGGATGTCGCCTTTATCATTATTATCTCATCGGGGAATACGCCGTCCATGGTGATGAAGCATGCGGACTGTTCGATATCCGCCGCCTCTATGCCATAGAGGTCTAAAAGCCTCGACGAATCCACGTCCATCGCGCCGTCTATCGCAAGGTCGGTAACTATCTTATCCTTTACCGCCGCAATGTCGATGTCCTTTGTTTCGCCGCCGCCCGAGCAGGCCGCCAGCGTGAATACCGTAATGAGCGCGAGTATGAGCGCAGCTATCTTTTTCATATTATAAATTTCCTTTCCTGTTTTTATCCTACAGTATGAGTAAGCAGGTAATCCACCCACTTCTCACAGCCCTTCTCAGTGAAATGTACGCCCATGTTCTTCGGGTCGCTGCAATAGTCTTGGGGAAGGTATTCACCCGATTCGTCATACATCACAGAAGCAACATTTACGAAATACCAGCCCTCCTGCTCGCAAAGCTCCTTGAGGCGCTCGTTATATTTCTTAATGTTGTCGTTGTTGAGGTTCTTTCCCGATATCTTGCTCGTGGAGGTCATGGGGGTCATAGACTGAACGATTATCTTGACGTCGGGAGACTTTTCAAGAATTTTGCCTACGAGCGTCTTGTAGTTCTCGATAGTCTTGTCTATCCCGTAAACGCCTAGGTCATTCATGCCAAGCATCATATAAATTTTCTTTGCGCCTGACTTGGCTATGCAGTCCTCAACGAGCATCTTTTCACCCTGATAGGAGGGATGCACGGATTTATCGGACACCTCCCAAAGCGCGTTCGCACAGCCGAGACTTCCCGCAGTGAAGAACTGCGCCTTGCCCAGCGCGCCGCTAGCGGTGCAGTAGTAGCTGAGCTTTAAGCTTACGGAATCACCTACGAACGCCGCATCGTCAAAATACGAAAGGTCGACCGCGTCGCTTTCCGGCACTTCGCCCGTCGCCTGCGGCTCGGGTGTGGGCGTGGGTTCGGGGGTCGGCTCGGGAGTAGGAGTGGGCGTCGGTTCGGGAGTGGGAGTAGGCTCGACCGTCGGCTCCGCAGAGGGCAGGTTGGGCTTTTCCGGCTTATTTGAGCAGGCCGCCAGCGCGAATATCATAACTGCGCACATGAGCGCGAGTACCATTCTGAAAATCGATTTGTTCATAAAGCACTTCCTTATGTATTGATTCTAATTTATAATACCCTAAAACTTCCCTTTTTGCAACATTGCCCGAGTTTTTTTACATTACTTTTATATTTTCGCATGGGCATTTAAGGTATCGCATTCGTCTCGGCTGTTTGCCGAATGCGATTTTTTATACGCGAGTCATACGCTTTGCCCTTACGATCAAAAAGCGAGCTTGCCGATGACGTGCGGCGCAGGTTTTTGCGGCAAAGCCGCAAAAACTAAGCCCGCCCCAACCCCGCCCCCCTGCGGGGGCGGGGTTGGGGCGGGAGACTTTCAAAAGGGAAAAGGCATCTGCCTTTTCCCTTTTGAAAGCTGCGCCGCGCACATATATTGGAGCTTTGCGTTAGCAAAGCAACCTAATTATTCAATTTGCGTGAATATTCGCTCTTTTTAAATCAAGCGCACAAATAAAAAAGAAAAGGAAGATATCTTCCTTTATGCTTATGATACAGTGTCCCCCATGTATATGTCAATGAATATTATCTATCTTAACATCATGTTTACATTTATGCTCAAAAATCCGCCTTCACCCAACATTCACACTGTTTACAATTTTTTCTAACATGGTACAATTAATCTATAAGCAAGTGGCATTATGTCCATATGCAAATACAAAAAGACTTTTTTATTGATTCTTTCAGGAGGTAAAGATTTTTGATAAGTGTAAGCGAGCTGACAAAGAGCTATTCCGGCAACCTCGCCGTCGATCACCTCAGCTTTGAGGTGGACGAGGGTCAGGTATACGGTCTTTTAGGGCCGAACGGCGCCGGAAAGTCCACCACGATGAACATATTGACGGGGTACATCTCCGCGACGTCCGGCACGGTCAAAATAGACGGCACGGATATTTTGGAGGAGCCGGAAAAAGCCAAGGCGAAGATAGGCTACCTGCCCGAGATCCCGCCCGTGTATACGGACATGACGGTAAGAGAATACCTCAAGTTCGTGTGCGGTCTTAAAAAGGTCGCGAAGGCGGATATCGCAGCGAACATCGACTATGCGATAGACGCGGCGGCGATAAGGGACGTCGAGAACAGGCTCATAAAGAACCTCTCAAAGGGCTATCGCCAGAGAGTGGGCATAGCGCAGACGCTGCTCGGCTCGCCCAAGGTGCTCATATTTGATGAGCCCACCGTCGGTCTCGACCCCAAGCAGATAATCGAGATACGCCAGCTCATAAAGAGCCTGGGCAAAAAGCACACTGTCATATTATCCAGCCATATCTTATCCGAGGTGAGCGAGATATGCGACAGCATACTTATAATCAATAAGGGCAAGCTCGTCGCGAACGGAACTCCCGAATCCCTCGCAAAGAGCGTGAAGGAAAAGACCACGCTCATAGTTACCGTGAGCGCGGACGATACGACCGCAAAAGCCGCCTTAAAGGACGTCGCGGGAATTTCTCAGATAGACTCCGCCGCGGGCGACGAGGCGGGTACGGTAAAGCTCACCATAACCACGCAGGGCACGGATGACCTGCGCGGGGAAATATCCAAAGCGCTTTCCGCCGCGGGCTGTATAATTTTAGGCATGAGCATGTCCTCCATGAGCCTTGAGGATATCTTCTTAGAGCTCACGGGCGAGGACGCAAAGGACGATGCGCCTGACGACGCAGCTGAAGAAAATACCGGCGATACTGACGAAAATAATGAAGAAAAGGAGGAGACGGCCGATGAGCGCGATATTTAAAAAGGAATTCAAGGGCTATTTCAACAACATGACGGGCTACGTATTTATAGCCTTTCTCATAATAGCCTACGGCATATTCATGAGCGCGTACAACCTCATAATGGGCAATCCCTATGTTGAGCAGGCGTTAAAGTCCATGGACTTCATCTTCCTCATAACCATACCGCTTCTCACCATGAACAGCCTCGCGCTCGAGCGCAAGAACAAGACGGATCAGCTTCTTTTGACCACTCCCGTAAAGGTCTCGGAGATCGTCGCGGGGAAGTTCTTCGCGATGCTCGCCGTTCTCGCCATCCCGATCGCGCTCATCGCGGTATATCCGCTCATTTTGACGAGCTTTGGCGAGATAAACTTAGGCACGGCTTACGGCACGTTATTCTCGTTCTTCCTGCTGGGCGGCGCGCTCATCTCGATAGGCATGTTCGTGTCCTCGTCCACTGAAAGCAGCGTCATATCCGCCGTCGCGACGATAGGCATACTCGTGGTGATATACTTCATGGACGCAATAACGCAGATGATACCCGACACCGCGGCGGCGTCCGCGATAGGGCTTATAGTATTGGCGGCGGCGCTCGCGCTCATAATATACTCCCTCACGAAAAACTTCACTGTCTCCGCGATAGCGCTCGTAGTGCTTTGCGGCGCGGTGTTGGCAATATTCTTTGTGGATTCGTCTCTACTTGCTGGCGTGATACAAAAGGTGTTGGGCAAGCTCGCGCTGTTTAACGGCGTGGATACCTTCGCCGAGGGCAAGATAGACCTCTCCGCAGTCGTTTACTATCTCTCCGTGATGTTCCTTTTCGGCTTCCTCACGGTGCGCTCTATCGACAAGAGAAGATGGAACTGAGGAGGTGCATGACATGAAATTATTCTCAAAAAAACCCGAAAAAACGCAGAATGAGTCTAAGGGCGATATAAAGTCCTCCTTTAAGACAAAGGCGTTCCGCATGGGCGGCTATTCCGTTCTCATAACGGCGATAGTCCTCGCGGTCATAATCGTACTAAATATCGCTGTGGGCGCGCTGCCCTCGAGCATACGTCAGATCGACGTCTCGTCAAACGAGATATTCAGCATATCCGACCAGACAAAGACGCTCGTGAGCGCGCTGGACGAGGACGTGACGCTCTATTACGTCGCGGAAAACGGCAAGGAGCAGAGCATCATAACCGGCCTGCTCGAAAAGTACTCCGAGCTGTCTAAAAAAATAACCGTGAAGAACATCGACCCCACCGTCGACCCGAGTTTTGCCTCAAAATACAGCGACGGGGACATAACCTCCAACAGCGTGGTGGTCGAAAGCGAAAAGAGATACCGCGTGGTAGACTATTCCGAAATAATCGAGACGCAGACGGATTATTCAAACTATGCCTCGACAGGCCAGGCTTCCACGACCTATTCCTTTGCGGGAGAGGGCGCGATAACGGGCGCGATAGACTACGTCACGAGTGAGAGCCTGCCCAAGGCATATGCAGTCACCGGCCACGGCGAAACCGGCTTTTCAGATACGTTCAAGAGCTATTTCGGCATGGATAACATAGAGCTTGCAGACCTTTCCCTCGTATCCTCCGACATTCCCGAGGATGCGGCGACGCTCATAATAAACGCCCCCACATCGGATATAACCGAGCAGGAGGCGGATAAGCTGATAAAGTATATGGAAAACGGCGGAAGGCTGATGCTCATAACGGGCTATGCGATATCAAACGACAACAGCGGATTTATCAACCTCAAAAACCTCATGACGGTCACCGAGACATACGGGCTTTCTCAGGAAAACGGCATAGTCGCGGAGGGCGATTCCGCACACTATTACCAATCTCCCTACTACGTCATCCCCGAGATCGACAGCCATGAGATAACCGACCCGCTCGTAAGCAATAACAGCATGCTGCTCGCGCCCGCCGCTCAGGGCATAAAGATCGCGGACAACATAAGAAGCTCGGTGAAGGTCACAAAGCTTGTGGAGACCACGGACAGCTCATACGCAAAGACCAACCTCGAATCCACCACCTATGAAAAGGAGAGCGGGGATATCGACGGCCCGTTCGTGCTTGCCGCCGCGGCGGAGGAGGACTATAACGGCACGAACACACGCATGGTCTGGATATCCTGCTCGGGAATGATGAATGACGACGTGGACAGCCTCGTCGCGGGTGGAAACTCCGACCTTTTAAGGAATGCCCTCGCGTGGCTCACGGGCAGGGAGGACACTATAAGCATCCGCGCGAAGTCCTTAAGTGCGCAGGCTTTGACCGTCCCCTCCGGCTCCGCATATATACTCATGGCGGTCACCATAATAGTCATCCCGCTCATTATAATTGCACTTGGATTTGTGATATGGTTAAGGAGACGTAAGCGTTGAATAAGAGGACGAGAAATATAATAATAGCGCTCGTCGTACTGCTTTTGCTCGTGGGGGCATATTTCCTCATAACCGCGCTCACGCGGGAGGATAGCTCTGACGATGCCTCCACCCCTCTTTCGGGCATGAGCGAAACGGACATCGAGCAAATAGAATACACAAAGAACGCTCAGACCGTCACACTTATTAAAAAGGACGGCGAGTGGAAATACGCCGAGGATGAGGGCTTCCCGCTGAATACGGAAAAAGTGGACGCTATGGCAAAGCAGATAGCAGAGCTATCCGCGACGCGCACCCTTAGCGACGCAAAGGAGCTTTCGATATACGGATTAAGCGAGCCGCAGATGACCATAAGCGCAAAGAGCGCGGACGGCGGTACGTTAAAATTCATCGTGGGCGACGAAAACAGCCTTTCAAACGGCTGTTACGTCAAAATCGATGGCGACGATAACGTATACCTCGTGTCATCCTCGCTAACCACGGCGTTCGCGTATGACCTCATGGGTCTGGGCGCAGCGGGCAGCCTGCCTGAAAACATAACGGACAGCGAGGCGCTTTCGCTCACGATAGAAAACGCCGACGGCAAATATGCCTTCACCACGCCCGTAACACTGGGCAGCTATTACGCAGGGTATAAATGGCAGGTGGCCGCGCCCTCCGGCGATATGCTCGCGGACAGCGACGCCGTCAACAACATCATAAGCGAGATAGAGGCGCTCGACCTCGTCAACCTCGCGGCATATGACGCAAGTGACGACGAGCTTAGTAAGCTGGGCTTTGACGACGCGATACACGTCGAGCTGACATATAAATATGAAGAAAAGCAGGAGGATGAGGATTCAGACGCCGACCCCGTCTATAAGCAGTCCGCGCTCAAGCTGGATATCGCCAAAAAGGACGACGACACGTATCTTCTGCATATCGACGGTGAAAAGAACGTGTATTCGATAGCATCATACAGCATAAACGGGCTGTTGAACCTATCCGCCGAAAAGCTCGCGGTCACGGATGTATGCGCGCTGGATTACGACAGCGTGGACGGCATGACAGTCGAGTATGACGGGCAAAAGCACACCGTCGCGATATCGCGGGACGGCGACGAAAAGACGGCGGCGCTTGATAAAAAGAGCATAGGTGAGGTCTACATAAACGGCTTCTTTGAGGACTTGATAGACCTTGAAAGCGAGGGAACCTCCGAAAAATCGGGCGGGGACGTCCTGCTCAAAGTCACGTTTAAGAGGAACACCTCGGACGAGTTTAGCGAAATGACGCTCACCATAAGCAAATACGACTCCGCATTCGCATTGGCGAGCTTCGCGGGCAGGGAAAATCTCATAAACCTGCGCGACGCGGATTCGCTTATAAGCGAGTTTGACGGGCTTTTCAAGCTCGCGGAGTAAACTTTATAGAAAAGCAAAAGGCACACTGTCCTTAACGGCAGGGTGTCTTTTCATATCGTGTTAGCATATATATTTTTTGATTAGAGCATGGCTATAGTTTGAAAGAATATCATTATTCAGATTGAATACTTTACTCTGCGTTTTTTCTCTGAAAACCGTGGTTTTCTTAACTTTCCCATAAGGAGGTCTGCGACCTCCTCATCCTTCTCCGCTAATTTGTTTAAATTGATATGTTAGCATAAGTGCATAACTTAGGTTTCAGCTACACTATGTTTCCCGACAGTGACGGTCTTAAAATCGCAAGCGATTTTACAGACCGCATACGTTACTTAGAGTAAATAGTTATGTTTGTGACCCCCGCTCGATTGCAGATAAGTTGGCATAACTACGTTAAGATGTTGTTGCCTTTTCTTTTTATGCAGCTTGTGACGGTCTTAAAATCATGCTACGCGATGATTTTACAGACCGTATATAACAGTAAGCGTAAATTATTTTAAATCTATACGCTTATACTCCGAATTATAAGCAAAGAAGTTTTATCTCTATATTGCCAATCTTTCATCTCTTTATCTGCTCATTCAGCCTTTTTAGCCTTATCTTCCAAGTAATATACTGCGCGAGCCATACTGCGACGAATATCGCGGCGAATATGCCGAAATAGCTCAAAAATCCCGTTACGGTATGCTCCATCCACCTGTTTACATACGCTATGGGCAGCATCACGCCCGCAGTCACGGCGAAGTACACCGCGCTCTGCTTGGCTATGCTCCATTTTTCAATCGTCCATATGGCGGACGCCGCGGCAAACCCCGCTCCCAAAACCCCGCACAATGCGGACTGCAATATCACCGCGCCCAGCTCACTGCCCACCATCTGCGAAAGCTCGGGCTTGACGGGATAATATCTGCCATTCCCGAATATGAGAGAAATCGCTATCGTTATCAGATATCCAACCAAAACCCCAATGGGAAAGCCCGTCAGTGCGAGCTTAAATGCTCTTTTTTTCATGTTCGTCACCTCATAGACCCAAAAGCTGTTTTATCCTCGCGACATACCGCCTTGAAGCGTATGTCGACGTACCGTCGCAAAGCGTCACACGAATAGTTCCCGAAAGGCTCAAATCGAAGCCCTTTACCTTTTTTAAATTGATGATCTCTGAATTCGATATGCGCACAAAGCTCTTTTTATCGAGCCGCTGTTCAAGCTCGTAAAGCCGCAATTTAAGGACGTATTCCCCCATCTGCGTCACGGCGAAAACTTTACCCGACGCGGCGTATATGCGAAAAATGTCCTCCCGCTCGATTATCGATATCTCACCGTCCCTGACGCCCGTTATCAGCCTCGGCGGCTCGTCGTTAAGCCGGCTTATCATCTCGTTTACCTCGTCCGTGACCCTGTCCGTTATCACGACCACCCGCGGGCGCTCGCAATCGGGGTCTATTTTTATCTCAACTTTCATTTCGTACCTCCCTGCCGCAACTAAAGTATAGAGAATCCGCGCGCTTCTTTCAACCGCTTTTGCACGAACGGTCGATTTTCACCCACAGGCGGTTTTAAGCGAGAGACGTTTGCGCACGTGCCTAAGGCCGAAATGAATGTGCTGCGAAGAAAAAGCGAGCTTGCCGATGACGTGCGGCGCAGCTTTCAAACGCGAAACGGCTTCCGCCGTTTCGCGTTTGAAAGTGGCCCGCCCGCCGAAGGCGGGCGGGCTTAGATTTTGCGCGGCAAAGCCGCGCAAAAACCTGCGCCGCGCGCGAACGAAAGAGATGAAGCTTTTTGACTTTAGCGAGACGGCATGTCGATGTGGGTTTATGATGGAGCTTTGCGAAGCAAAGCAACCTAATTATTCAATTTACGAGAGATTTTTCTGTTTTAAACTCAAGTGGGAAAGCCATTCGCCTACAGGCGCACCCTATCTCCCGCGTGTATGTGATTTAGGCGGGGCATACGCTCCGCTAAAAAGTCATATTGGGGGTCGCCCGTGCAGTGACAGGTGTAAAAATCGGTGGGCAGGGCGTTTAGGTGGTTCGCGGCGCCGCAAAGATACTCGCGCCCGTTTTCGTTTAGCGGGATGCTCATGAAGTGAAAGCCGCCTACGACCGCGCGGGGAGAGGGGGAGCACCAATCGAGGATGTTTAATATTCCCTTGTGCGAACAGCCCGTTATCAGCACACAGCCGGTCTCATCGGTTATTTTGAGATAGTGCTCGTGAAAAAATTTTTCCTCCGAAACGATACCGTCATTGGCGTATTTCATGCCGAAAGCGCTCATATCGTGTCGGCGGGGCAGATCGTTTCCCGTAAACAGCGTCAGCTCATTGTCTATGGCGTATTCGTCGCCCGTGAGTATGAGCCGCCCGCTGTTTAAAAGCTCGGGGCATGCGCCGATGTCCCGCCCGTCCGATGAAAGACATTTTCCAAATACGTGCCTGTCCGCATAGACGGGGGCGTGGCTGTTGTGCTTAAAGAAATCGGGAAAGCCGTTCGCGTGGTCGTAATGCGCGTGGGATAATATCGCGATGTCGACGACGCTTAGGTCGATTCCCAGCCTTTTGGCGTTTTGTGTGAACCGACCCGTCTGCCCCGCGTCAAAGAGTATGGTGTGATTTTTTGTCTTTATGAGCAAAGATAGGCCGTGCTCGGTGATAAGCTGCGGGTTTTCGGAGGTCTCCTCGATTAAAACGGTGATTTCTATCATTATAATATATGCCTTATTTTACAGAACGATAGGCGACCTCGTTTTTTGCGGAATACAGCGCGTTTAAAAAGCGGTGGTCGAGGGGAGTGAAGGAGTAGTCGTCCGAATAGATGAGCATGTCGGTATATCGCTTTACGAACTCACAGCGGCGCTCGAGTATGCCGTAGCGGTCGAGGACCTTTCTCGGCACGGGCGCGGTTATCATGTATGCATAGCGCATCTGCGAGAGTAGAGACAGGCTGACCTCCCTATCTTCTAACTTTATTGACTTTTTGGGCAGCTCGGTCTGCCTGAAGGAGGATTCCGTGCGTATCTGCGGGGAGAATACGTCGCCGTAGTTTATCTCCGTGTAGCTTCTAAGCATCTCGCGCGTTATGGGGATATCCGTGGAAAGCTCGGATAGATGAGACGCGAGCAGCACCGCGTCGAAAGACCAGATGACCTCCCAGCGCATGTTCTTCGCCTTTAAAAGCTCGGTGAAATAGCTCTCATAGACGCTTTCAAAGCGCAGCAGCGCGAGATTGGTCGTGCCGTCCGCGACGTTCCTTATCCCCTCGATGGCGTTCGCCTTTTTGATGGTCACGTCCACGCCGTCCTTTATATCCGCGACGAACGCGCCCACCGCGCCCACGATGTAGTTTGAATCGGGGACGGTCAGCGTGAAGCGGTCCGAGCCGACGCCGCTCCCGCCCAGCGCGTCGATCTCATCGAGCGTGGCGAGTATGCGGTGCGCCTTTTCCAAGAACTCCTCGCCCTTCGGGGTAGGCAGAACGCCCTTTGATGTGCGCTTGAATATGGTTATGCCCGTGGTCTCCTCCAGCTCGCGTATTGCCTTTGAGAGGTTGGGCTGCCCCATGAAGAGGTTTTCCGCCGCGCGGGATATCGAGCCTGTGCGCTCGACCTCGACTGCGTATTTCAGATGAAGCGTATTCATATAAGTGCTCCTTCGGGTAAAATTGTAAACAGTTAGCAATTAATCTGTTTTTCGTCATTCGTATATATAGTTTATTATATATCAAAGCATATGATTTGTACATGGGAAAAATAAAGAAAAAGCGTGAATGCTGTCAAATTAGATGATTTATGCCATAAAAAACCGTTAAATACATGCAATTTGCTGGACAACAATATTCTGAAAATGATATAATTATCAGGCAGATAGGAATGACATTATTGCAGTTTGCTATTTCATAAAGAGAAGAGATTGTGATAAAATAAACTGTATTTAATTATTCTTTGTATAGTAAAAAGGAGAAGTGTGTAATGAGTAGAAAAGTAACTGTTATTGGCGCCGGAAACGTAGGCTCTACCGTAGCATACACGATAGCTGTTCAGGGCACGGCGAACGAGATCGTCATTGTCGATGTGGCTAAGAACAAGGCAGAGGGTGAGGCTATGGATATGCGCCAGGGCTCGTCATACATCCCGCCGGTCAAGATATATTCCGGTGATTACAGCGACGCCGCCGGCTCGGATATCGTCGTGATAACCTGCGGCATAGGCAGAAAGCCCGGTCAGTCGAGGCTGGATCTCGCTAAGGTCAACGCGAAGCTGATGAAGGAGCAGATAATCCCATCCATCACGCCCTACGCGCCGGACGCAGTATATATAATCGTATCAAACCCCGTGGATATCCTCACGTACATCTTCACGAAGTATTCGGGAATCCCGGAGGAGAGGATAATGGGCACGGGCACTCTGCTCGACTCTGCGCGTCTCAAAACCGCCATCGCGGACAGCTACAAGATGGACGAGCGCTGCATCCATGCGGATGTATACGGCGAGCATGGCGACAGCTCTTTTGCGCCCTGGTCGATAGCGACTATCGGCAGCATACCGATAAACGAATACAAGCAGCACGTCGAGAAGTACATGGACGGCATTGAGGAGTTCGATAAGGAAGAGATCATGACATACGTACGCAAGAGCGGCGGCACGATCATCGCGAACAAGGGAGCGACCTTCCAGGCGATAGCTCTCTGCACATCCTACCTCGTGAGGTGCATCTTTGAAGAAAAGGCGACCGCGGTCACCGTTTCCACCCTTATGCACGGCGAGTACGGCGTGGAGGACGTCGCGCTTTCCATGCAGTGCATAATCGGCAAGGGCGGCGTAATGGGCAAGATGATTGCGCCCATCACGGCCGAGGAGGAGCAGCTCTTTAGGAAATCTGCTATGAGCATCAAGGCTGTTATAGACAGTCTGGATATATAAACTATCAATAATAATCTATTCAAAGGAGATAAACGCTAATGGAATATCGCATTGAACATGATTCTATGGGTGAGGTCAAGGTTCCTGCTGACCGCTATTGGGCGGCTCAGACTCAGAGATCCAGCCAGAACTTTAGAATCGGCGTCGGTATCGAGACAATGCCGAGGGAGATAACCCATGCGTTCGGCATCCTTAAAAAGGCGGCGGCTATGGCAAACCACAAGCTCAAGCCCGAGAAGATGACGGACGAAAAGCTCGCGGCGATCTCACAGGCATGTGACGAGGTCATAAGCGGCTCTTTAAACGACCACTTCCCGCTCGTAGTATGGCAGACGGGCTCCGGCACGCAGTCCAACATGAACGGCAACGAGGTCATCGCAAACAGGGGCAACGAGATAGCCGGCAAGAAGCTCTTACACCCCAACGACGACATCAACATGAGCCAGTCCTCAAACGACACCTTCCCGACGGCAATGCACATCGCCGCCGTAACACAGATAGAGGATAAGCTCTTCCCCGCGATCGACCTTTTAGTAGAGACGTTTAAGCGCCTCGAAAAGGAAAATGAGGGCATCGTAAAGAGCGGCAGAACGCATCTTCAGGACGCTACCCCCATCACCTTCACTCAGGAGATCAGCGGCTGGAGAAGCTCCCTCGAAAAGGATAAGAGGATGCTCGAGCTTGCAGTAGGCGAGCTTAAAGAGCTTGCTTTAGGCGGAACGGCAGTCGGCACGGGCTTAAACACCCCCAAGGGCTTTGCTGAGGAGGTCGCAAAGGCGGTTTCCGAGATCACGGGCAAGGACTTCAAGACTGCTCCCAACAAGTTCCACGCGCTTACCTCCAAGGATGAGTTAGTATTCGCGCACGGCGGCTTAAAGGCGCTCGCGGCGGACATGATGAAGATAGCGAACGACGTGCGCTGGCTGGCATCCGGCCCGAGAGACGGCTTAGGCGAGATATTCATCCCCGAAAACGAGCCCGGCTCTTCCATAATGCCCGGCAAGGTCAACCCCACGCAGTGTGAGGCTGTCACCATGGTAGCCGTTCAGGTCATGGGCAACGACGTCGCGGTAGGCATGGCGGCTTCTCAGGGCAACTTTGAATTAAACGTATTCATGCCCGTTTGCATCTATAACTTCTTACAGTCCGTAAGGCTGCTCGCGGAGAGCATCGTCTCCTTCAACAACAACTGTGCTGTCGGAATAAAGGCGAACAAGGAAAAGATGCATCACAACCTCCACAACTCACTTATGCTCGTAACGGCGCTCAACCCCTATATCGGATATGAAAACGCCGCTAAGACGGCCAAAAAGGCATATAAAGAGAACATCTCCTTAAAGGAGGCGTGCGTCGCGCTCGGCTTCCTGACTGCGGAGAGGTTTGACGAAGTATTCCACCCCGAACAGATGGTATAAGAGAGGTATATAAAATATGATCTACAGCTATTATCCCGGATGTACGCTGAAGACCAAGGCAAAGGATCTCGACAAGTACGCGAGATCCTGCGCCGAGGCGCTGGGCGTAACTCTGGAGGAACTGCCCGAATGGCAGTGCTGCGGTGCGGTTTACCCGCAGGCGAAGGATGAGATAGCGACAAAGCTCTCCGCCGTGCGCGCTTTAAAGAATGCGCAGGCGCTGGGTCACGACCTCATCACCGTGTGCTCCGCATGTCACAACGTCATAAAGAGGACGAACGAGGACATGAAGAACGACGAGTACATCCGTACGAGAGTTAACAACTACATTGCCGACGGCGAATATGCCGGCGAGACGAGAGTTCTCCACTATCTCGAGATGCTCCGCGATGTAGTGGGCTTTGACGAGATCAAGAAAAAGGTCGTCAATCCCATCGGCAAGAAGATAGGCGCATATTACGGCTGCCTGCTGCTCCGTCCCTCTAAGGAGATGGCGTTCGACAATCCCGAGAACCCCTCCATCATCGAGGACTTCCTCGAGGCGATCGGCGCCGAGCCCGTATATTACCCCTATCGCAACGAGTGCTGCGGCGGCTATGTCGTGCTTGAGGATGAAAACGTGGCTAAGAAGAGGTCAAATAAGGTGATGCAGTCCGCAAAGGACAACGGCGCGGAAATGGTCATCACGGCATGTCCTCTATGTATGTACAACCTCAAGAAGAACGGCGGCGTAGACGATGTTCCCGTGGTATACTTCACGGAGCTGCTCGCCGAGGCGCTTGGCGTAAAGTAAGGAGGCAGTCAGAAGATGTATAAAAGTGAAGAAGCAAACAGAATAGCGCACATCAGCGGCGCGAACGTGCTTAAATGCATGCGCTGCGGAAAGTGCTCCGCGACATGTCCTTCATATGACGATATGCCCTATCATCCTCACCAGTTCGTATACATGGTCGAGAAGGGTCAGATCGACAAGCTCATGGAGAGCGCGGATTCGCTATATAAATGTCTTTCCTGCATGGCGTGCCTTGAGCGCTGTCCGAGAGGCGTCGAGCCTTCAAGGATAATCGAGGCGGTTCGCTTAATGAAGATCCGTCAGCAGGGACAGAACCACTTAAAGCCGGAAAGCATTCCCCCCATGGTACAGGCGGATGAGGAGCTTCCTCAGCAGCTTTTGATGAGTGCTTTCAGAAAATACAGCAAGTAAGGAGGAGAAAACATTATGCAGAGAATTGGCGTATTTATATGCTGGTGCGGATCCAACATCGCCGCGACGGTAGATGTCGATGCCGTGACCGAAGCATTGAGAAAAGAACCCGGTGTTGTTTTCTCCCAGAATTATCAGTACATGTGCTCTCAGGCAGGTCAGGATCTCGTGGAAAACACGATCAAAGAGCAGAAGCTGACGGGCGTAGTAATATGCTCCTGCTCCCCCAGAATGCATGAGAACACGTTCAGAAAGGCCGCTGAGAGAGCGGGCATGAACCCCTATCTCTTAGAGGTCGCGAACATTCGTGAGCAGTGCTCCTGGATCCACAAGGATAAGGAAGAGGGCACTCAGAAGGCCATCGTTTTAGGCAGAGCCGCTATAGCAAAGGTTCACCTCAATACGCCCCTTATGGCGGGAACATCCCCCGTCACCAAGAGAGCGCTCGTCATCGGCGGCGGCATCGCGGGCATTCAGACCGCGCTCGATATCGCGGATGCAGGCTTCCCGGTAGATATAGTCGAGAAGAAGCCCACCATCGGCGGCAAGATGGCTCAGATCGATAAGACGTTCCCCACGCTCGACTGTGCGGCATGTATTTTGACGCCTAAGATGGTTGAGGCGGCGCAGAACGAGAACATCAGGATACTCTCCTACAGCGAGGTCGAGGACGTAAAGGGCTTCGTAGGCAACTTCAACGTCAAGATCAGAAGAAAGGCCCGCTTTGTAAAAGAGGACGTCTGCACGGGCTGCGGTCTTTGCACCGAAAAATGCCCCCAGAAGAAGGTCCCCAACGAGTTCAACCTGGGCATGGATAACCGCAGGGCGGTATACATCCCCTTTGCGCAGGCTGTCCCGAAGGTGGCTACCATCGACGCGAACTACTGCACAAAGCTCAAGACGGGCAAGTGCGGCGTATGTGCTAAGGTATGTACCGCGAACGCGATAGATTATGACCAGAAGGATGAGATAATCGAAGAAAAGTACGGCGCGATCGTCGCCGCTACCGGCTTCAACCCCATCGAGGTCAACGCTTATGACGAGTTCGCATATTCCAAGAGCCCGGACGTCGTGACCTCGCTCGAGTACGAGAGACTCATGAACGCTGCCGGCCCTACGGCGGGTACCCTTTTAAGACCGTCTGACAAAACGCATCCGCACACCATCGTATTCGTACAGTGCGTAGGCTCCCGTTCGGACGACGGCTGCGGCAAGCCCTATTGCTCAAAGGTCTGCTGCATGTACACCGCTAAGCACGCGATGCTCACAAGAGAAAAATATCCCGATACCGACGTATACGTATTCTATATCGACGTAAGAACGCCCGGAAAGAACTTCGATGAGTTCTATAGAAGAGCTGTCGAGCAGTACGGCGTTCACTACATCAAGGGCATGGTCGGCAAGGTCGCTCCGCACGACGGCAAGTTAGAGGTTCAGGCGTCTGACCTGATCTCAAACGAGCAGCTGCACATCGACGCAGACATGGTCGTTTTAGCGGCGGCTATCGAGCCGGATAAGTCCGCAAGAGGTCTTGCTACAAAGCTCACCGCGTCCATGGACACGAACGACTTCTTCACCGAGGCTCATCCCAAGCTGCGTCCTGTGGAATCCCCCACGGCGGGCGTGTTCCTCTCCGGAATGTGCCAGGGCCCGAAGGATATCCCCGAGACGGTCGCTCAGGCATCAGCCGCGGCGTCAAAGGTCATCGGCCTGCTCGTGAAGGATCAGCTGCTCTGCAACCCCTGCGTTGCGCACTCTAACGAGATGCTCTGTAACGGCTGCTCCACATGTGCAAACGTCTGCCCCTACGGCGCTATTACCTATATGGATAAGGAATTCCCGCTTCCGGGCAGGAAGATCGAGGTCAGAAGAGTTGCATCCGTCAACCCCGCGGTATGCCAGGGCTGCGGCGCCTGCACGGTAGCCTGCCCCTCCGGCGCTATGGACTTGAACGGCTTCTCTAACAGACAGATTATGGCGGAGGTAGATGCAGTATGCAAGTAAACAATGAATATACACCTAAAATCGTAGCGTTCTGCTGTAACTGGTGCTCTTATGCCGGAGCGGACCTTGCCGGTACGAACAGACTCAACTATCCCACAAACGTCAAGATAGTGAGAGTTCCCTGCTCATGCAGAGTAAACCCCATGTTCATACTGCGTGCGTTCCAGCGCGGCGCGGACGGCGTTATCCTCTGCGGCTGCCATCCGGGCGACTGCCACTATACTACAGGCAACTACTACGCAAGAAGAAGAATGACTCTGCTGTTCTCCATGCTCGACTATCTGGGCATCGAGAGAGACAGGACGAGAGTCGAGTGGGTTTCCGCCGCTGAGGGCGCAAAGTTCGCTGAAACCATGAACAGCTTTGCCGCTCAGATCGAAAAGCTGGGCAGAAGCCAGAGATTGGAGGACCTGAGATGCAGAAAGTAATCAAGGATAAGGCCATAGAGCTGCTTAAAAACGGCACGGTCAACCGCGTTTTGGGCTGGCAGGCGGGCGAGTTCTTTTATGACGTAACTCCCGCGCTTTTCGAGACTCCCGAGGAGGTCGAGGCGAATTTCGTATATAACGACTTCTGCGGCGCGAACCTCTCAAAGTATCTCGTAAAAGAGACGGAAAAAGAGGGTGATGAAAAGGTCGCGGTGTTCTTAAAGCCCTGCGACACCTATAGCTTCAACCAGCTCTTGACCGAGTATAGAATCAAGAGAGAAAAGATATATGCCATAGGCATCGCATGCGAGGGCAAGCTGGATATCGAAAAGCTGCGCGCGGCGGGCATAAAGGGCATAACCGGCGTAGAGGTAAAGGGCGATAAGCTCGCAGTTTCCACCATCTACGGCGATAAGGAGTTTGACCGTGCGGACGCTCTCGCGGAGCGCTGCATAAACTGTAAGTCCAAGAAGCTCGTTGCGGATTGCGACGAGGTCATAGGCGAGTCCGGCGAAGTGCTCGAATCCGCGAGATTCGACGAGGTGGCCAAGCTCGAGAACATGACGGCTAAGGAGAGATACGACTTCTGGAGAGGCGAGCTTTCCCGCTGTATCCGCTGCAACGCATGCAGAAACGTATGTCCGGCATGTACCTGCAAGCAGTGCGTTTTCGATAACCACGATTCCGGCATCGACACCAAGGCGAGCGCAGACACGTTTGAGGAGAACATGTTCCACATCATCCGCGCTTTCCACGTTCTGGGAAGATGCACGGACTGCGGCGAGTGCTCGAGAGTCTGCCCGCAGCACATCCCGCTCCACCTGCTCAACAGAAAGTTCATCAAGGATTACGACGAGCTTTACGGCGAGTATCAGGCGGGCGAGGAGGTCGGCGCGAAGTGGCCGGTCGTCACCTATAAGCAGGAGGACTGCGAACCCAGCATAGTTCATGAAAGGGGAGTGGAGTAATATGAAAAAAGTTTCCCTTAATAATTTAAACGAAGTATTTGCTGCGATCGCCGCTAAGAACGACCTGTACATCCCCGTTGATACGGAGGCAGGCGTAGCCAAGTTTGAAAAGTGGGCAGAGGGCAAGGAGCTTTCTAAAGAGCTCAACACCGTGCGTTCCGCAAAGGATTTCTTCTTCCCCCAGGTCGAGGATATGGCGGAATTCAAGGTCGACGGCAAGAATATCGAGATAATCGACACGAGAAAGGAAATGCCCGATTTCGTAATGTTCGGCGTAAGAGCGTGTGACTTCCGCTCCTTCTCCATTCTCGATAAGGTCTATCTCGTCGAGCCCGTGGATAGCTATTATAAGAACAGACGCGACCACGCGACCATCGTCACTCTCGCATGCAACGCTCCCGAGGAGACGTGCTTCTGCCAGAACTTCGGCATAGACGCATCCGAGCCGGGCGGCGACGTATCCGCATGGATAGCTGACGGCGACATGTACTTCAAGGCGAATACCGAAAAGGGCGAGGCGCTCTTAGCAGCCATCGACACCGAGGACGGCGACGATAAGAAGGTAGATGAGGCCAAGGCCGAGATTAAGGCGATAATCGAGAAGTTGCCCATAAGCGGACTCGACATGAGCCGCTTTAAGGGTGAAAACCTGCTCGAGCTGTTCGACGACCCGCGTTGGAAGGAGCTTTCCGAGGCATGTCTCGCGTGCGGAACGTGTACATACGTCTGCCCGACCTGCCAGTGCTATGACATTCGCGAGTTCGACACCGGCCACGGCATAAAGAGATTTAGATGCTGGGACAGCTGCATGTACGCTGACTTCACCAAGGAAGCCGCGGGCAACCCGAGAAGTAAGCAGGTCCAGCGTTTCCGCCAGAGATTCATGCACAAGCTCGTATACTTCCCCGAGAACAACGAGGGCGAATACGGCTGCGTGGGCTGCGGACGCTGCGTGAAGAAGTGCCCCATCCACATGAACATAGTTAAAGTAATAAAGGCATTGGGGGTAGAAAAGTAATGAATAACGAAACATTGATCCCAAAGCTCGGAGTAGTAACGGACATCAGGACGGAGACGCCCGACGTCAAGACCTTCAGGGTTAACGCGCCCGAGGGTGGCAAGGTTTTTGAACACATGCCCGGTCAGTGCGCGATGCTCTCCATCCCCGGCGTGGGCGAGGCGATGTTCTCCATAACCTCATCCCCCACGAATAAGGAGTTCCAGGAGTTCTCCATAAAGAGATGCGGCTGCGTCACGAATTGGCTGCACAACATCGAAGTCGGCCAGATGATAACCATAAGAGGGCCTTACGGCAAGAACTTCCCCGTTGAGACGGAGTTCAAGGGCAAGGATCTTCTGTTTATCGCCGGCGGTATCGGCCTTGCGCCGCTGCGCTCGGTAATAAACTACTGCCGCTTCTATCGTGAGAACTACGGTAAGATAGACATCGTCTACGGCTCAAGAAGTAAAGAGGACCTCGTGTTCTATAAGGAGATAATCGACGAGTGGTGCGCGGATGATTCCATCAACGTTCACCTGACCATCGACCGCCCGCAGGATAACTGGGACGGCCACGTGGGATTCGTCCCCAGCTATGTCGAAGAGCTGGGCTTTGACACGAACAAGACCGCGATAATCTGCGGACCGCCTATCATGATAAAATTCACGCTGGCCGGTCTCCAGAAGCTGGGCTTTGACAAGACACAGGTCTACACGACGATGGAGCTCAAGATGAAATGCGCCATCGGCAAATGCGGAAGATGCAATATCGGCAACAAATACGTCTGCAAGGACGGCCCCGTGTTCCGCTGCGATGAGTTAGACGAACTACCGAACGAGTATTAAGAAAGAGAGATCATTAAAAATGGAAAAGATGGTAAATGTATTTTTAATGGGTAAGAAATACGAGGTACCTGCGAGCTCCACGATCATGGGCGCATGGGAATATGCGGGCTATCAGTTAAAGAGAGGCTGCGGCTGCCGTAACGGTTTCTGCGGCGCCTGCGCGACCATTTACAGAATAGCCGGTGATAAGGAGTTAAAGGTATGCCTCGCCTGCTCGACCAAGGTCGAGGAGGGCATGTATGTGGCTACTCTTCCCTTCTTCCCCCTTGTAAAAGAGATATACAACATAAACGAGATAAAGCCCACAGAGAACCTCATGATGCAGATCTATCCCGAGATCTATGCGTGCATCGGCTGCAATTCCTGCACCAAGGCATGTACTCAGGAGTTAAACACCATGCAGTACATCGCATATGCGCAGAGGGGCGAGTTTGAAAAGTGCGCCGAGGAAGCGTTTGACTGCGTAATGTGCGGCTGCTGCTCCTCCAGATGTCCCGCGGGCATATCCCATCCTCAGGTCGGAATCCTCGCATGCCGCTTAACGGGCAAGTATATCGCGCCCGAGGCTAAGCACTTAACTAAGAGAGTGCAGGAGATCAAGGACGGCAAGTTTGAAGAGCAGATGAAGACGGTCTATGAGACCTCCAACGAGGAATTCAGAGCTCTTTATAAGGCAAGAGACATCGAGAAGTAAGGAGGATTAAAATAATGTATACAGATCCCAAAATACTGGAGTCCGTCAAGAAGGTCGAAGCCACGAGAGCGGCGAGACTTGACCAGGATCTCTTCAAGCTCAAGATGACGCTTGAGGAGTGTGAAGCGCTTTTAGAGACGTATCATCCCGACTACAGAACGGACCAGTTCTCCGTTTTAGAGATCGGCCCCAACAAGGGCGAGAAGGTCCCCACGCAGTTAGCCGAGCTTTTACAGGCTAATTCGAGAATAAAGACCGCTGACATCAACTTAGACAAGGTCGACTACGACGTTGACGTTCTCGTCATCGGCGGCGGCGGCGCGGGCTCCTCCGCAGCTATCGAGGCTAACGAGGCGGGCGCGAACGTAATGATAGCTACAAAGCTCAGAATAGGCGACGCGAACACCATGATGGCAGAGGGCGGCATCCAGGCGGCTGATAAGGAGAACGATTCTCCCTACATCCACTTCTTAGACGTTTACGGCGGCGGCCATTTCGCGGGCAGAAAAGAGCTCGTATATGCGCTCGTTAACGACGCTCCCGACGCTATAAAGTGGTTAAACGAGCTGGGCGTCATGTTCGATAAGGAGCCGGACGGCACGATGATAACCATCCACGGCGGCGGCACCTCCAGAAAGAGAATGCACGCAGCTAAGGACTACTCCGGCGCGGCTATCATGAAGACGCTTCGTGACGAAGTATTCAACAGACAGATACCCGTTGTGGACTTCACCGCGGCTATCGAGATCATAAAGGATGAAGAGGGCAAGGCTGCGGGCGCAGTTCTGCTCAACATGGAGACGGGCGAGATCAAAATCGCGCGCGCAAAGACGGTCATCATCGCAACCGGCGGCGCAGGCAGACTGCACTACCAGGGCTTCCCGACCTCTAACCACTACGGCGCGACGGCTGACGGCCTCGTGCTCGCATACCGCGCGGGCGCTCCGCTGCTCTATGCGGATACGCTCCAGTATCACCCCACCGGTGCTGCATATCCCTCTCAGATATTCGGCGCACTCGTTACCGAGAAGGTCAGAGGCTTAGGCGCACAGGTCGTCAATAAGGACGGCGAGGCGTTCGTATATCCGCTCGAGACGAGAGACGTTGAGGCTTCCGCTATCATCAGAGAGTGCTCCACGAGAAATAAGGGCGTTGAGACTCCCATGGGCAAGGCGGTTTGGCTGGATTCACCCGTCATCGACATCAAGAACGGCAAGGGCACTATCGAGAAGAGACTTCCCGCAATGCTCAGAATGTTCATGAAGTACGGCATCGACATGAGAGTTGAGCCCATCCTCGTTTACCCCACGCTGCACTATCAGAACGGCGGCGTTGAGATCACCGACGACTGCATGAGCAAGGTCGAGAACCTCTACGTAGCGGGCGAGGCCTCCGGCGGAGTACACGGCCGCAATAGACTTATGGGTAACTCCCTGCTTGACGTCATCGTCTTTGGCAGAAGAGCCGGTAAGGCAGCTTCCGCAAAGGCTAAGGACGTCACGGTCGGCAAGCTCACGCTCGACCACGTCGATAAATTCGCTAAGGAGCAGGCTGACGCAGGCATCGTGACCGATGTCGTATCGCCCAAGCTCCTCCCCGATTACGTCCGTAAGTTCGACTGATAATCGGAAAAATAGTTAGTTTTGTCCGCTGTCATCTATATAGGTGGGTGACAGCGGCAATTTTTGGAGGTTAAATTTATATATGGAGATTTTATCAAACTTGATCCACGGCACAACTGCCTTGGTCAGCATCAAAACGGTGACGTTCCTGATGTTCTGTGTCTTTGCGATAACCGCTGTCGGTTACGTTTTAGGCAGAGTTACCATCAAGGGCGTTAATCTCGGAACGGCAGGCGTTTTCATCATCGCGCTTCTCTTCGGTGCATTACTCTATGAGCCATTAAGAAATCAGCTTTTGGTAAAGGGCGAGGCAGAGACGCTCGAATATGCGGGCAATGCATTAAAGCTCGTTGAAAACTTAGGACTCATGCTGTTCGTTACATCTGTCGGCTTTATCGCAGGCCCCGGCTTCTTCAAGGGTTTAAAGAAGAACATTAAATCCTATATTCTTCTGGGCGCGATAATCATCATTTCCGGCGGACTCGTCTGCGTAGCTGTTGTAGCTCTCGGCGGATGCAACTCCGCAATGGGCACGGGCATACTCTCCGGTGCGCTTACGTCCACACCGGCGTTCTCTTCGGCAAAGGAGACCATCAACTCGATGTATGACGCGGCGACCGCGGCCAACCTCGAGACGGAATGCGCAGTCGGCCATGGTATAGCTTATATCTTCGGCGTTGTTGGCGTCGTTCTGTTCGTTCAGCTTGTTCCCAAGTTCGAAAAGGCGGACATCGCGGCGGAAAGAGCAAAGCTCATCCCCGTTGACGACGGCTCTTCCAGAAAGGCCTATGCCGGTAAGCTCATCGACGTAGACGACTTCGGCCTCGCGGCTTTCGCGCTTGCTGTAGTTATCGGCATATTCATCGGCTCCATAAAGATACCTATGGGTACGTCCACGTTCTCGTTAGGCACGACGGGCGGCTGCCTGCTGACGGCGCTCGTGTTCGGCCACTTCGGCAGGATCGGCAAGATCAACATAATGGTCAAGCCCGAGACGGCTCAGGTATTCAGAGAGTTCGGACTCGTCCTCTTCCTCATCGGCGCGGGCATCCCCGGCGGTGCGTCCTTCGTCGAGAAGTTCCAGTGGCAGTTCTTCCTCTATGGTGCGCTCATGACAATCATTCCCATGATAATCGGCTATTTCTTTGCGAAAAAGGTCCTCAAGATCAGCCTGTTCAACAACTTAGGCTCCATCACCGGCGGCATGACCTCCACCCCCGCGCTCGGAACGCTCGTTCACGTAGCGGGCACGGACAACGTCGCTTCCGCATATGCGGCGACCTATCCGATAGCGCTTGTATTAGTCGTGCTCGTTTCGCAGTTCATCATAATGCTATTCCCGTAATGAGCATGGCATAAAAAACACTGCATTAAAAACTCGCTTTCTAAAGAGAAGGCGGGTTTTTTCTTGCAAAAAGGGCGAAAAGATTGTATTATTAAGAAGGAGGGCGGAAATGAAGATCGAGATTTTGACGGGAGAATTCAGCATTTGCAGAGACGATAGGAAAAGATCGGTCGATTTATCCCATGAGATGGTTTTTATAGGGAGAACGGACGAGGAATTATCCCTCGTTTGCCCGACAAATATCGCGCCCGATGACTTTGAAAAAAGAGAGGACGGCTGGCGGGGTATGCGCATATGCGGTCAGCTGGATTTTTCACTCATAGGCATTTTGGCTAAAATCTCATCGGCGCTCGCGAACAGAAAAATTGGGATATTTGTCGTATCGACGTATAATACGGACTATATCTTTGTAAAGCACGATAAGCTGAATGACGCGATAGACGCGCTTTGCGAGATGGGCTGTGAAATAGAATAGGGAACAGGAGGATATTTAGGATGAGGACGATAGTTTGCCCCGGATGTGGGGGAAGGATAGAAATGCAGGATGGCGAAAACTTTGCGTTTTGCCCGTTTTGCGGCGCGAATATCTCGCGCGGGCATATCGTAGACAGGGCGGAGCGCATACGCCAGCTTCTGGCAGAGGGCTGGGAGGCCGAGCAGAATAAGAATTACAAGCTCGCGGAAAACAGATATATGCAGGCGCTGGAGCTGGACGCTAACATCCCCTCCGCGATAGGCGCGCTCTCCAGAGTGAGGACGCATCTCATGGACTATAACCTCAAAATATCATGCTTTTCCACGGTATATGACCCGAACAAGTTCATATATGTGAGCGTAATGGGCAAGAAATATGCCCTAAAAGCGGGCGGCTCGCTCACGTTTGCGCTGCCCGTGGGCGTCCACGGCATAGGCATCGCGCGGTATTCCAGAAGCGTGCGCATAACGGACTCCAACACGCGCGTGCGCATAGAGTTTGTCATCGGCAGCAGGAACATGCTCGAGGTCTATTATGACGCATAAGCTTATCTGAAAAGAGGCGAAAAAAGCCTCTTTTTTTATAAAAAATAATGGAAAATGTGAGTGAAAACGCAAAAATATGCAAATAGATAGGTGAATACAAAAAATGTGAGGGAAAATGGATCAGGAGCTACTAAAAAGCAAAAGATTAAAACGGCTGATATGCCGTGATCCGCAAAGGGGTCTCGACGAGGTGTTTAATTTGTATTCAAGGCAGATCAAGACGATCTGCCTTAACATCCTCGCGGGATACCCTGAGCAGGACGTCGAGGAGGCCGTATCACAGAGCTTCATATCGCTCTGGAGAAATATCGAAAAGTATGACCCGACGAGGGGAATATCGATAAAGAGCTATCTCTACGGAATCGCGAGAAAAACGGCGCTTTTGCACCGAAGAAACAACCCCATGAGGGGCGAAATAGAGCTTTGCCAAACCGAGCGCACGGAGACGGACGTGGAGGAGATATGCATCGCGCACGAGGAGCAGAAAATTCTTCATGAGACGATATCGGACATGGACGAGCCGACGAGGTCTATTTTTATAATGAAGTATTTCTACTTTGAGAAAAACGCCAATATAGCCGAAAAACTGGGGGTAAACGTCAAAAAGGTGGAAAATGAGCTGTATAGAGCTAAAAAAAGACTGCGTGAAGAACTTTTGGAAAGGGGAATAAAAAGATGAACGTGCAGGATTTGAGCGAAATACGCGATGAGGAGACTGTGGGAGCGTGCGGAGAGCTGGTCGGCGATACGCAGATTACTCAGCCGGAGCGGGAGCGCATCCGCTGCCGCATATTTAGCGAAATTGCCCCGCAAAGGAGGGCGAGAAGAAAACAGCGGATCATAAAGATAGGCGCAGGCCTCGCGGCGACGTTCATGCTCGCGGCGTGCTCGGCGGAGATGTTCAAATGGGATATCCGCCTGTCAAAGCTGTTTGATACGACGCAGGAGGACAGGAAATACGCCGAAAACTCGGGGCTTTTTAAGAGATACACGGGGATAAAGGCGACGGATAACAACATAACTGTCGAGCTTAAAGAGATGCTCGCGGATAAGAAGATATGCTATATGGTCTTTGAGGTGAACATGTCCGAAAAGCCCGCGGACGCGAACTTCTTCCCGTGCTATAGAGCACAAGTCGTTATAGACGGGGAAGTTTCATGGATCGGCAGTGTCGAAATGCCGCAAAGTACGGAGATAATCGACGAAAACCGCTTTACACTTTCCGTAATAGCCAAAGCCAACAATGAGGATTGGCAGGATGGGCAGAGGATGAACGTTCAAATAGGCGACATCACCTATAATTGCTATAGCTCAACAGGCGGCTATAAGCGCATATTGGGCTGTTGGGATTTAGAATTTGACCTATCGCTGAGTGAAAAGGTAAAGCGGGATACTACGGACGTGGGGTGCGTTTTAGAACCACAGGATGAGTACGAAAATAAAGAGAAGATAAGCGGTCGGATAAAGAACTATGAGCTGACGCCGCTTACGCTAATGCTCAATTTTGAAAGCGACGAGGTAGATGATGTCGATAAGCTCTCCGATAAGTCGCGCGGTAACTATGCGGATGAATCGGTCAAAATATACTATGACGACGGGACGTTTGATGAGATAAAACTCGCTTATGGACAATTGGAAATGACGAGCGTGACTCCCCTAAAGGAAAAGTATTTTGAAACGAATTTTTATCTGTACTTCAACAAGGTTATAGACGTCGATAGGGTCACTGCGATAGAATTCGCAGGGGGAAAGGTCGCGGTGACGAGGTAAAAAACGGCGCAGCTTTCAGACCGCCAAAAGGCGGAGGCTTTTTGCGGGTTGAAAGTGCTCGCCGAAGGCGAGCTTAGTTTATGCGCCGCCGGAGGGGGCGCGTAAACCTGCGCCGCACGCCGACGTGTGAGATGAATCTTTTATTCGAGGGAAAACAAAAAGTATTGATAAAGTTGAAAAATCGGCAAAACAAAAGGGAGGTCAAGCAATATGACCTCCCTTAAATTTACATTAGTGGTTGTAGTGTACGTGCAGCAGCTCGTGAGTCTTTTCCTTGAGGATATCGACGTAAATATGCTCTAAGATCGGGTTTTCTTCAGACCTCTTTATGGAGCACATCTTGTCCGCCTTATACAGACCCTCGCCGCGGACCTTTACGGTGCCGGTATGCGCGAAGGGCTGTCCTGCGCCCGCGACGCAGCCGCCCGGGCAGGCCATTACCTCGACTAAGTCAAAGTGCTCGCCCTCTTTAATGCGCGCGATGATCTTCTCCGCATTTGCGAGACCGCTGACGACGGCTATCTTGAGGACTCTGTCACCGTAGGGGACCTCCGCGACCTTTACGCCCTCCATCCCTCTCACGCCCTGATACTGTATCGTGAGCAGACCGGCGGGTGTTCTATCCTCCCAAACGCGCCTTAAAACGGCCTCAGTCACGCCGCCCGTCACGCCGAAGATGATGCCCGCGCCCGTCTTTGCGCCAAAGGGCATGTCGATGGCTTCCGGCTCGAGCTCCGCGAACTGTATGCCCGATTCCCTTATCATGGTTATCATCTCCTGAGTGGTGATGACCGCGTCGACGGGGTCTTTTCCGTCAATGCGGAACTCGGGACGAGTGCGCTCAAACTTCTTTGCCGTACAGGGCATTACCGCGACGTGGAAGTGCTTCTTTTCGCCGTCCTTATTGTATTCATGCAGCACGGACGCGAACATCTCCATGGGTGAGCGGCAGGTGGAAACATGGCTCAAAAGCTCGGGATACTTCTTCTCCACGAACTGTACCCACGCGGGACAGCAGGAGGTGAACAGCGGAAGATCCTCTCCCGTCTCCAGGCGGGACATGAACTCGGTGGATTCCTCAAGCACGGTCAAGTCCGCGCCCGTGGAGGTGTCGTAGATCTCGTCAAAGCCCATCTTCTTTAAAGCGACGACAATCTTGCCCATGCCGTTTATGCCGTCCGGCACGCCTAAGCTCTTGCCTAATGCGACCCTTACTGCGGGGGCTATCTGCGCGGTGACCTTTATGTTCGGGTCGTCGAGCGCCTTCCAGACCTTCTGCGTGTCGTTTCTTACGATGATTGCGCCGGTGGGGCATACCGCCGCGCACTGGCCGCAGCCCACGCAGGGGGAATCGGCGATAACTCTGTCAAACGCGGCGGAGATGGTCATCTTTGAGCCGCGGTGAGCGAAATCTATCGCGCCGACGTCCTGAATTTCGTTGCACATTCTCACGCAGTCGCCGCAGAGTATGCACTTGTGCGCGTCCCTGATGATGCAGGGGGAGGAGTCGTCTATCTTCGTTCCCTCGGCGGTGTTGGGGAAGCGTATCTCGCTTATGCCGAAGCGCACGGCTAAGTCCTGTAGCTTGCACTTTCCGTTGTTGTTGCAGGTGGTGCAGTCCCTGCAATGGTTCGCGAGCAGCAGCTCGAGTATGTTCTTTCTATACTTTCTCAGGCGCTCGGTGTTTGTTTTGATCTCCATGCCCGGCTTGGGGACGGTGGAGCAGGCGGCGTCCAGACCGCCCCACTTGTTCTCGACCATGCACATGCGGCATGCGCCGTATATGGACAGCTCCGTATGATAGCAGAATGTAGGAAGCTGTATGCCTGTTTTTCTTATAAGCTCAAGGAGGTTCTTTTCACCCTCAATTTTGACGGGCATTCCGTCTATTATCATGTAATTGTTATCCATTTCAGCCCTCCACTATTGCGCCAAAGGGGCAGCTTTCGAGACAAGCGCCGCACTTTATGCACTTCTTCTGGTCTATTACGAAAGGCATCTTGACCTTTCCGGTTATCGCGCTCACGGGGCACTTTCTCGCGCACTTTGAGCAGCCCTTGCACTTTTCGGGAATAATGCTTATTACCTTTAACTTCTGGCATGCTCCCGCGGGGCATCTCTTGTCGCGGATATGCGCCTCGTATTCGTCGCGGAAGCTCTTTATAGTGCTCACGACGGGGGATGCGGCGGTTTTACCGAGACCGCAGAGCGCCGTCGCGGAGATGGTGTCCGCAAGCTCTAATAGCAGGTCGATATCGCCCTCTTCGCCCTTGCCATCGACGATCCTTTCGAGTATCGCGAGCATGCGCTTTGTACCCTCTCTACAGGGGACGCACTTTCCGCAGGATTCGTTCTGTGTGAAGTTCATAAAGAAGCGCGCTACCTCGACCATGCACGTCTTGTCGTCCATTACCACGAGACCGCCCGAGCCTATCATAGCGCCCGCCTTTTTGAGCGAGTCAAAGTCAAGGGGCAGGTCTAAGTCCTCAGTCGTCAGGCATCCGCCGGAGGGGCCGCCTATCTGGACTGCCTTGAACTTTCCGTCGCCTCTCATGCCGCCGCCTATATCGAAAATGACCTCGCGCAGCGTAGTACCCATGGGGACCTCTATAAGGCCGGTGTTTACGATGTTTCCCGTAAGCGCGAACGCCTTTGTGCCCGGGCTGTTCTCTGGGCCTATCGATTTATACCAATCCGCGCCCTTGTTTATGATGAGCGGGACGTTTGCATATGTCTCGACGTTGTTTAAAACGGTGGGCTTGTCGAAAAGACCGTGTTCAACGGTACGCGGGGGCTTGACCCTGGGCATACCTCTCTTGCCCTCGATGGAGGCGGTCAGCGCGCTGCCCTCGCCGCAGACGAAAGCGCCCGCGCCTCTGTTTATATGCATACGGAAGGAGAAATCCGTTCCTAAGATGTTGTCGCCTAAAAGACCTTCCTCGGTCGCCTGAGCAATGGCCGTCTTTAATCTGCTGACTGCGAGCGGATACTCCGCGCGGACGTATATATAGCCCTCGCTTGCGCCGCAGGCGATCGCCGCTACCATCATGCCCTCGAGCATCCTGTGCGGGTCACCCTCCATGATGCTTCTGTCCATGAATGCGCCCGGGTCGCCCTCGTCGCCGTTACATACGACGTACTTTTGCGGCTCGGCCTGCCTTTTGACCTGCGCCCACTTTCTGCCCGCGGGGAAGCCGCCGCCGCCCCTGCCGCGCAGGTTGCTCTTAGTTATCTCGTCGACTATCTCGTCGCCCGTCATCTCAAAGAGCGCCTTTTCAAGCGCGCTGTAGCCGCCTATGGCTAAATATTCGTGTATAGAGCCGGCGTTTATGTGACCGCAGTGCTCCAGGACGAGTCTGGTCTGCTTTTTATAGAAGGGTATCTCGTCCTGCTTTTTACATACCTCGCCGTTTCGCTGATATGCGAGACGCTCGATATGCTCGCCCGCGATTATGGTGCGCTCGACGATCTCCTCGCAGTCCTCCTCCTTAACTTTGACATACAGCCAGCCTTGCGGCTCGATCCTGATGAGCGGGCCCATCTCACAAAAGCCGTGACATCCGCTCTTTTTCATGCCCACGCTGCCGTCGTGGGGCTCCTTTTGAAGCTCGACCTCGCATTTTATGCCGCGCTGCTCCAAAAGCTCCTTCAGCTTATCGAAAATGACGAGCGAGCCAGAGGATACGCAGCCCGTTCCCGCGCAGACTATTATCTTTTTATTTTCCGCGGCGAGCGCCTCGGCATACATCTTTCTTGCGTCAATGAGTTCCTGTCTTGTGCGTATCATTTCAGCCCTCCTCTTTAAGCTCGTTTAAAAGCTCCGTCGCCTTGTCGGGCGTCATGCAGGGGTAAACCTTGTCGTTCACCGTAAGCACGGGAGCAAGACCGCATGCGCCGAGACATGATACTGTCTCAACGGTGAACATGAGGTCGTCCGTGGTGACCTTTTTATCCGAAAGAGCGAGGTCGCTTCTCAGTCTCTCGAGAATGGGTATGCTCTTTCTGACGTGACATGCCGTTCCGTCACATACCTTTATGACGTATTTGCCCTTTGGCTCTAATGAGAAGTTCTCATAGAACGTCGCGACGCTGTATAACCTCGCTTCGCTCACGCCCAGTCTCTTTGAGAGATAGGGAAAGACCTCTGCGGGGATATAGCGGTAATGCTCCTGAATGCCCTGCAAAATGGCGATGACCGAGCGGGGATATGCGCCATATTCGTCGATTATCGCATCGACGGCTGTGAAGTCAAAAGACTTTTCCATTGTTTACCTCCTAAAAATAGCTTACTTTGATTTTTTTACCCATCTTGACGAGACAAGCGGAAAGCTCCTCGACAAGATGCATTTTTATATTGAATCCAATAGGCAGCTCCGGATTTTGATGAGCCGGATTGACCGCCCTGCCCACGAAGAAGTTTATGTCCGTCGCCTCCTCAAAGAGAAGCTGACATATTTGAGACGCGCCGTCGCGCTCAAAGTTCCACTGCTCGTAGCTCTCGTTATCCTTTAGATAGTCGCGCGCATATTCGAGCACCTTGTTCATGGTTATCACGCCCTCTGTGACGAGGTCGACTCCCTCTATCTCACCGACAGGGGGGACGCCGCTGTTCTTGACGTAGTCGAGCTTTGTCGTCAAGGGCTTATGCAGCCATTTCGCCGCGATGGAGGACGTCGTTCCGCCGCAGATGATGTGCTTTCCCTCCTTTGAGAAGAACAGGCTCATCATGCGCGGGGCGTCGTCCCGATTTTCCGGCGGGCCGAACAGCAGGTTCATGGGTACGCGCTTTCGTATCTTGACGACGCAGGCCGTGGCGTCGTCGCCCGGCTTTCCGCCGTAAAGATCATTGCATTCATCCACCAGCATCGTGGAAAGCACCTTTGCCGTGTATCCTGTAAGGGACATCTTAGCCATGTAGTCCGCGATGTCCTCTCGCTTCCAGCCGAAATTGTACATATTGCCTATTCCGGCGTGGGGGCAGCCGTCGCTCATCGCGACGAACACATCTCCCTCCTCTAAATGGATGGTGGAGCAGTAAATGGTCTTTTCGCCGATGTGCATCTCCGTTTCGGGATAATCGACGACCTTGCCGCCGCGTATCATTATGACATGCGGGTTGTCGTATTGCATCAGCTCGGCGGTGCGGTTGTGCTTTAGGTTGATTATGGTAAATGTCGAATACGCCACCCCGCGCACGGAGCATACGGGCAGCGTCGCCGCGATGGTGGAGACGCATTCGTCTATGGAGAGGCCCTCCGCCATCATTGTGGAAATTATCTTTGAAGTGAGCGTGGAGAGTATGCTCGCCTTGACGCCGCTGCCCAATCCGTCCGCTAATACGATGACGGTGGAGTCGTCGCCCTGCTCGACGATATCTATGTGGTCGCCGCAAAGCTGCTCACCGAAGTGGTTTATGCTCTTATAGCCGATTTCTGCGCAAAGGTCATTCATCTGATATGGACTCCTTCAGCTTTGTGAGTGCGATCTTGGTCTCTGCGGCGGTCTCGCCCAGCAGCGAGGCGATCTCCTGAACAATGCGCATCTGTTTATCCACGACCTTGTCCGCGACCTCCATCGTCTGGCGGCTTATCTCCTCTTTTTCACGGCGCGCGTCCTCCTCATCGGTGACGTCGCGCATAATACATAGCAAAATGCGCCCGTCCTCCGCAGGGACGATGGTCTGCTCGACGAATCTGCCGTACTCGGTCAGGTACATCCTCTCGTTGTATCTTCCGCGCTTTGTTTTAAGCACGTTTATAAACGCGGAGGGGTCCAAAATGCGCACGACCTGATCGCCTAAGATATCGGAAGCATATCTTATGTTCATGAGCTTTAATGCGCAGGCATTTATCTGCTGGACCTCCAGCTTGTCATTTAGCACGATTATCGCGTTGGGTATGTTCTTTACTATGGTGTCGGAGAAGCTCTCCGCCTTTTCCTTTAAGAAGGGAAGGCACATGGAGACCTCCGCTTTGCCCTGATATATCGCGACCGCCTTTTCGCGGCAGGTGTTATAGCCGCAGGAGCCGCAGTTCAGCTCGTCCGCGGGCTTAAACTTGCCCATTTCGTGGAGTATCGCGGTCAGCTCCTGCTCGGAGGGCTGTTTTGCGAAATGTGCGATGTATGCGAATTCGCGGTGCAGCTCGGTCGATTCGGGCTGAGCTATGTCAAAGTCGTTTTTTCCTGCGAAATCCGCCACGGCGACATAATCCTTGACGGGAGTGTGGTGGTATTTTTCCATTATCGGGCCGCCGACGCAGCTGCCCGTACATGCGGACATCTCTATAAAGCAGTTATGCAGCCCGCCCTTTTCTATCTCCTTTAATGCGGTTATGCAGTTTTCAATGCCGTCCATCGCGAGGTATTTGTAGTCGGGCTGCTGCTTGGTCATCGTCTTTAAAATTCCGCCGGTGGTGGGGAAGAAGCGCGCGCGGCTGTCCTCGTTAGGAACCTGCATTTTTTTAAGCTCGATGCCTGCGGCTCTCATCCATTCGGAAAGCTCCTCAAAGGTGAGTACGGCGTCTATCACTCCGTGAGAGAACTCCGCCTCGTCCTTTTTCGCGACGCACGGGCCGATGAATACGGTCTTTGCGCCGGGTATACGCCTTTTGATATCCGCGCAGTGTGCGTTCATGGGCGTGACGACATCCGCTAAGTATTTAAGCTGAGCGGGGAAGTATTTTTGAATGAGCAGGTTTACGGTATGGCAGCATGAGCTGATGAGGATATCGCGATGCTCCTCTGATAAAATGCGCTCGTATTCGCGCTTGACGAGCGTCGCGCCGAGGGCAGTCTCCTCCGCGTCGTAAAAGCCCAATTCCTTTAGCGCGGTGCGCATGGATTCAATGCCAATGCCGTCGTAATTCGCGACAAAGGAGGGCGCTATGCTCGCGACGACGGGCTCCTCGCCCTGAAGCAGCACCTTCACCTTTTCGGTCTCGTCGACTATCTCCTTGGCGTTTTGAGGACATACCACAAAGCAGTTTCCGCAGAGTATGCACTCGTCGCCGATTATATGCGCCTGACCTGCCGAAAAGCGGATGGACTTGACGGGGCAGTGGCGTATGCACTTATAGCAGTTTTTACAGTTTGATTTTTTAAGAGTGAGACAATTTGGCATGGAAAGCGTTCCTCCTTATTTAAGACGTTCGAGAACATTCTTATTAAAGAAATCGGTAAAGCCCTCAGGGGTTATCCCCTCAAAGACCTCGTCGTCCACGGATACCGTAACGCCCGTGCGGTTACAGCGCGCCGCGCAAAAGCAGCCGGAGAGTATGACGTCGTCCTCGACGCCGTTTTGAATTATCAAATCCCGCGCAAGCTCGACAATTTTTTCAGAACCCTTTAGATGACAGGATGAACCTATGCAAACAGTTAATGTCATTACAATATTCTCCTTTTCGACTATAAGTACGGCGAAATAATGCACCGTGAACGTTCCATATTGTTAATTTTATCACATAATCCCCGATTTGACAAGTAAAAACTTGTATACACAAAAATAATATGGACGAATTACTGTGGGATTTTTAAGGTGCGAAAACGATGCGCGGCCTCGGCGCAAGGCTGTAGTGATCCAATGATCTCTTCAAAACTTATATTTGTCATCTGTACCATTTACATAGTACAACAAAACCCGCCGCGTTTCAACAGTAAATTGAGGAAGGGGCGGGGGTGAGCATATTTTGCGTATTGACTTTGGGGTTTTCACATAATATAATATAGATAAGTTAGGCGTTGCCGATAGACGGTCAACCTATATAAGTTACAAAAATAACCGCTTAGGTTGTAGCATGGCGGTTATTTTTTGTTGCTGTTTTTTACGCACGTAATTATAAGTGCGGCAAAGGCAACTAAAAAAGTGCAAAAACTCATGAACTGATCAAAAG
>CAKROK010000014.1 GCA_934373295.1 uncultured Christensenellaceae bacterium
TACTCCGGCTGTCACAACCAAATTTCTTGATACTCTGTTTTTCATTTCCGTTACTCCTTTTTATCTAATTTAATCCTCCCATTTGCCGGGCGGCTTGGCTACCAAAGTATGAAATTTGAGACGTTCGCAAGGGAATGTGGAATAACCGATAGGCTTATGCCGCAAAAGCCCTTGCGAAAAGGCGAAAATGAAATACGCTGGAAAAAGCCGCCGCCAATGCAAAGTCAGCATATGAGCAAAGCGAATATGCACATTATTAATCTCAGAAAAGAAAAAAAGATGTCGCAGACATCTTTCACCTTAAGCCGCTTTTAAGCTCTCGTTTTAAGCGCAAAAAGCGTTTTTTATATAAATCGAAAGAGGCTTGACGGAGTTGCACCGCCCAAACTCTTAGCCCCATGAACATTACTTATGAGCGTGCATTATCATCTGCACAATCGGATTGGTTACCCCCGTGGGTTTCACGAGCCGCCCCCATTACGTCCGACGCTTCTAACGCTCAAGTTGTGGCTGGGCGGGTATTTTAGATTCACTGAGTGCCTCTTCGCACATAAGACTGATTATCATATTTTACGGTATTGTATTATCGCTCCCTCTCATATTATAAATATGGAAATCATGGCGTACTCTCCGCACTGCTCCGCAACTCAGTTTCTTCTCACAAGTATTTTTAAATTATCAATGTACAGTTATACAAAAAAGACAGCAAAACAAGGACATCTATTTGTCCTGTTTTACTGCCTTTTTATTATTATCTTTGAGAAAAGGTTTGATTTGAGCTAAGTAGCCCTTGTACGCATTATTAATGCCCTGACGTGTAACCGCAAGCTGACAGGTTTCGGCAATCAGCTTTTGCGTTTCAAGGCAACTATATCCCTTTGATCTGTAATCATATATAATTTCTGCCGCCGCTTCGGTAAACTGCCCAACGGCTTTACCGCCTAAAATTTCATCGAGCAGAAATACAATGGTAGAACTACCGTCTTTAAGCCCAATCTTATATGATCGGCGAGCTATTCTTATTGCGCCAAAACGTGTTTTTAACGTTTCTTCGCACTTTTTTCTCGGGCGAAAAATATCCGTATCGACAATCTCGTAAAGCCGCTCATCTATTGATATCAATAGATGAGCAATTTCTCTGCGGCAACAAGATAAGTATATCTCGCTAATAGTATTTTCAATATCATATAAGGAAGAATTAGTAGTCTTTTGAATCATAAAAATAGGAGTATCCTTTTAGTAACTTTTCGTTATCTAAAATTTTACTCCTACTATAATAAATATTTAAAAGGGAGCGCCCATGTCCCTGAGCGCTCCCCCGAATTGTTAAAACAAATTGATTGTGCTATCAATAAGCCTTCTCGTAGATCTCAATCATCTTCTCCACGGTCATGGGCTTGGGGTTGCCGTTATGGTTCATGTCGTTATAGGCGAGCTCGGCGAGCTGGGGAATATCAGCCTTGTTGAAGCCCTTCTGATCCTTTAACGTGCCTATGCCGACGTCCTTTGAAAGTCTCTTTACCGCCGCGATGGACTTATCCGCCATCTCGGTTATGCTGAGGCCGTCGCATACCCCGCCCATAGCCTTTGCTACGTCCGCGAATCTCTCGGGGCAGGCCGTCACGTTATATTCCATTACCCAGGGGAGCATTATCGCGTTTGCGATGCCGTGAGGAGTGTCATAGAAACCGCCCAGCGTATGCGCCATAGCGTGTACGCATCCCACGGGAGAGCTGTTGAACGCCATGCCCGCCATCAGCGAGCCCATGAGCATATCGGAGCGCGCCTGAACGTTCTGTCCGTTCGCGACCGCCTGACGCAGGCTTCCGCTTATGAGCGATATCGCCTTTAACGCGAGGGCGTCCGTCTGCGGCATGGGCGCGATGGACGTATACGCCTCGATAGCGTGCGTGAGCGCATCCATGCCCGTAGCCGCGGTCAGACCAGCGGGGACGGATACCGTGAGCATGGGGTCTGCAAGCGCTAAATCAGCCGCATACCACGGATGACCGAAGGACGCCTTCATGTTCCTCGCGGGATCCGTGAGAACGGACCAGATGGTGACCTCGCTGCCCGTGCCGGAGGTCGTGGGGACGCATATCAAGGGCTTCTTTCTGCACTTTAAGGGAGTCTTTTGACCCTCGCGCGTGACCTCATAATCGAGTATATCGCCGCCGTTCGCCTCAACGATGTTTATAGCCTTTGCGACATCCATGGAGCTGCCGCCGCCGATAGCCACCGTGATGTCACAGCCGTTTTCCTTCATTACCTTTACGCCCTCCGCGATACAGCCGACGGGCGGGTTGCCCTTTATCTCTGCAAAGCGCGCGGTGGGGATGCCCGCATCGTGCAGATAGCCCTCTACGGTATCTATAACGCCCGCCTTGATGAGGCCGGGGTCGGTTACGATAAGCGCCTTTGTGCCCAAAAGCTCCTTGACCTTGTCGCCGATCTTCTCGACGGCGCCAACGCCGAATTCAACCATTGTCAGATGCTTAAACACACTTGTCTGCATAATAAACTCCTTTTAGCATTATTAGTAAAACGTACAACGTCTAATAAGAGTATAGCATAGGGCAATTAAAAAGTACAATGGATAACTGATTTTTATTAAGACAAATATGTTTATCCATTGTTACCGAATACAACCGTATTTTCGGACACATCTGATGCAAAATGAAAGTTACGTCGCATTAAACGTAAAACGAGCATCTATGGAAGTGCGCAGTGTTAAATCGTTATCAAATATTTAAAGCAGTGTGAAGTGATTTTTCTCGTTTTTCAGTACATTTTCCCTTTTGAGCTTGCCTATTTCCGAGGATAGACCGCTGCGGTCCACGCCCAGATAGTCCGCCAGCTCCTGCCTGTCAAACGGTATGCAAAACGAATCGGAGCCGCTCCTTTTTGCCTCCATGAGCAGGTATGTCATGAGCTTTTCGCGCGTGCTGCGCTTTGACAATATCTCCAGCTTTTGGTTGAATTCGAGGTTCTTTTTGGCGGTAATGTTCAATAAATTAAAGATAATGCGCTCGTGAAATGCACAGCTTTGCCCATGCCCGCCGAAAATGCTGCCCGAATCTATCAGCAAAACGCATGTGGGCTGCGTCGCGACCACGCTCACGGGGATCGCGGATATCCCCGCGCACGCGAAGGATTCTCCGAATATCTGCGGCGGACGCACGCTCGCCAAGATGCTGCGGTTGCCGTAAAAATCCACGCGCACTATCTGCGCCTCGCCCGAAAGCACTATGCCGAAGCGCCCCGCGCCCTCCCCCTCGCGGAGTATCGCCTCGCCCTTTTTGTATTCGACCTGCCTTGCGCCCAGGCATTTAAGCGCCAAGGGGATTTTTCCTTCGTCAATTCCGCGAAACAGCGGACAATCGCGCAATTCTTTTAAAAATTCTC
Source organism: uncultured Christensenellaceae bacterium (assembly GCA_934373295.1). Lineage (GTDB taxonomy): Bacteria > Bacillota > Clostridia > Christensenellales > Christensenellaceae > HGM11616. Next base: position 3,406 of record CAKROK010000014.1, read on the forward strand.
GCATAAAATCTCCGTTTTGTTGAAATTTCAACATACTTTTTATCTTCATTATATTAATATTATGGCGTAAAGTCAATCGACATATAGGAGGAAATATGCTTAGAAGGATTATCAGAATAGATGAAGAAAAATGCAACGGTTGCGGCGCATGTGCGAGCGCGTGCCACGAGGGCGCTATAGGAATTATCGACGGAAAAGCGCGGCTTTTACGAGAGGACTACTGCGACGGCTTAGGCGACTGCCTGCCCGCATGTCCCACGGACGCCATCAGCTTTGAGGTGCGCGAGGCCCCCGCATACGACGAGGCGGCGGTTTTAGCTGCAAAGGCAAAAAAGGATGCACACAGGCACGCGGGCTGCCCCGGAAGCCGCGCGACGATGCTCAAAAACAGAGCCGAAAAGGGCGAGATGGTCTCGTCACAGAGCCGGCTGATGCAGTGGCCGGTGCAGATAAAGCTTGTGCCCGTAAACGCTCAGTATTTTGACGGAGCGGACCTGCTCATAGCGGCGGACTGCACGGCGTATGCCTACGGCGGGTTTCATGAAAAGCTCATGAGCGGAAAAATCACACTCATAGGCTGCCCCAAGTTAGACGACGTCGACTACTCCCAAAAGCTCACACAGATAATCGCGCAAAACGACATAAAGAGCGTGACTGTCGCGAGGATGGAGGTGCCCTGCTGCTCGGGCATAGAAAACGCCGCGAAAAGGGCGGTCGCCACGTCGGGCAGAATACTTCCCGTAAGAGTGGTGACGATATCCACGGACGGAAAAATTTTAGACGATAGCGAATTTTAAATAATAAAAGGAGATACACATTATGCCTTACATCAAAAATATGGAACACGAAAAGGTCCTCGAGCTGGCGGGCGAGGTCTGCGCACAGCCCGGTCAGGTAGTGAGCAAGACGCTCGCACAGAACGACGCCGTGAGCGTAACGCTGTTCGCGTTTTCAAAGGACGAGGAGATAAGCACACATTCCTCAAAGGGAGACGCTATGGTGCTCGTTCTCGAGGGCAAGGGGCGCTTCACTGTCGACGGCAAGGAGCACTTCGTATCCGCCGGACAGAGCATCATAATGCCCGCGGGAAAGCCCCATGCGGTATTCGCCGCAGAGGATTTCAAGATGCTGCTGACAGTGATCTTCAAGGGCAGCAGCAAATAAAACAACCAATCGAGCGCCATACAGCGCTCTTTTTTTGCACATTGAACAAAACAGGCTGATGTGATAATATATAGATATGAAAGCAATTATCAATTTTTATTCAAAACGCAAGGATCCTTTTACGATCATCTCCGCTGCATCGGCGCTTTTGGCGATGGTGCTGCGCATAGTTCTTTTCAGCCTGAAGGGCGCCGAGCATACGGCCGCAGAGGTCATATGGCTGTTATGGCTGCCGCTCATCGCCGCGTTTTTCTTCGCAATAACGCTTCTCTTTTGCGGGCAGGAGGCCCTCTACAAGACGGTGATACCCGTGCTCATGACGGAGCTGTTCTTCATAATATGGGGCGTTTGCGAGCTGAGCATTTTACTGTATATTCCGCTGATTTTGACGGCTCTTGGAGGGAGCGCGATGTATATTTTAGTCACGAGCGGAAAGATAAAAACCAGCCTGCCCGCGGTCATCGCCTTTGCCGTACCTGCGGCGGGGATGCTCTCGCTGTTTTTGCGCCTGCTGCTGTTATACGAGCTGTTCTCGCTGGACGCGCTTTCGGCGTTCGTTTTGAGCGCGGCGCTGTTCTTCGCGGTATTATCGATGCGCCCGAGATATGATGACGGCAGCTACGTGAGAAGATGGGGAGACAGAAACGACGGCAGGAGGCTGCGCTCGCTCTCCGCGATATTCACGGTCTCGCCGTATATCATGGTCGAGCGAAACGACGCATCCAACTTTATAAAGGACTCCATCGAAATAACGGAGATCGAAAAATACATCCGCGAAAAGAGAAAGCAGGGCCTCACGAACTTCGGCATAATGCACGTCATAATCGCCGCATATGTACGCGCAGTCGCGTCCTATCCCGGCATAAACCGCTTTATCGGCGGGCAGAAGATATATTCACGCGACTATGTCGAGGTCAACATGAGCATCAAAAAGGAGATGATCACATCCGCGCCGGATACGGTCATAAAGGTGCGCTTTTCGCCCTCGGACACGGCAGAGGACATCTACCGCAAGATGAACGACAAAATCGAGGAGGTCAAAAACACGCCACTCGACTCAAGCTTTGACGGCCTTGCGCGTGCGATAAACTACATCCCCGGAATCCTATTAAAATTCGTGGTGTTCATGCTCAAAATGCTGGATTACTTCGGGCTGCTGCCCCGCGCTCTCACCCGCCTGAGCCCGTTCCACGGCTCGATGTTCATCACCTCCATGGGCTCGCTGGGCATCCCGCCGATATACCATCATCTATATAACTTCGGCAACGTACCCGTATTCTGCTCATTCGGATGTAAGCGCAGCGCGAGGGAGCTTAACGCGGATGGGGAGGTCGTGTTTAAAAAATACGTCGACTGGACGTGGGTGACGGACGAGCGCATATGCGACGGTTTTTACTTCGCCACCGCGCTCAAGACGATAAAGCGCACGCTCATCCATCCCGAAAAGCTGGACTTCCCTCCCGAAAAGGTGGAAAGAGACTGTGATTAATGTGAAATCAGAAAATACCCCGTCGGAAGAGACGAGATAAATAATATTGCTTATAGGAGGATCATTTATGTTATTAAAAGACAAGATAGCTATAGTCACGGGCGGCAGCAGAGGCATAGGCTTTGCGACAGTCGAGGCGTTTTTAAGAGAAGGCGCAAAGGTCATATTATGCGCGAGCCGTCAGCAGACCGCGGATGCGGCGATAGAGAAGCTCAAGGCCGAGTTTGACGGCGCGACGTTTGAGGCGATCTGCCCCGTTTTGAGCGACTATGCGGCGGTCACCACAGCGTTTGACGACATCGCCGAGAGGTATGGCGCGATAGACATCCTTGTAAACAACGCAGGCGTATCCGAAAGCACTCCCCTTGACGCATACACCGAGGAGAAGTTCGACAAGGTCATCGACCTCAACGTAAAGGGCGCGTTCAACTGCACAAAGGCGGCTGTAAAGCACATGGAAAAGCAGGGCAGCGGTGTGGTTTTGAACACGTCATCCATGGTCAGCATATACGGTCAGCCGGGCGGCGTGGCTTATCCCACATCCAAATTCGCGCTCAACGGAATGACGCTCTCCCTCGCGCGTGAGCTTGGCCCCAAGGGCATCAGAGTAAACGCCGTCGCGCCAGGAATCACGGAAACGGACATGATGAAGGCAGTACCCAAGGAGGTCATCGAGCCGCTCATCAAGCAGATCCCCCTGCGCCGTCTCGGTCAGCCGGAGGACATCGCAAACGCGTTCGTGTTCCTCGCATCCGAAAAGGCATCCTATATAACGGGCGTCGTGCTGAGCGTGGACGGACTCGCGAGAAGCTGACGAAAACAGCTGAAATCATCTATCAAACGCAGGTCGCTTACAAGCGGCCTCTTTTTTTCGACCGATTTTGCCAAAAGAATGTGCTTACGAAGATAGAGCGAGCTTGTCGATGAGGCGCGGCGCAGGTTTTGGCGCGCCCATGGGGCGCGCAAAAACTACGCCCGCCCGCCGCCCCTGCGGGGCGGCGGGCGGGCGACTTTCCGACACGAAACGGCTCCCGCCGTTTCGTGTCGGAAAGCTGCGCCGCGCGTGCATATAATGGAGCTTTGCGGAGCAAAGCAACCTATTACTTCATTTGATAAGTCGCCCCGCTAAAATCAAGCGCACAAACCATATTCTCCTCCAACTTTATCGCACAAATTTTTACATCTCGCATTAATTAACGGTTGTATGCCAAGCGCCTTTAGCTTATAATATTAAAAACGAAAAACCGCAGGATTATACAAGCCTGCCTTTCACAAAGGAGGACGACGCATGAACGAAGTCAAAAAACCAAAAAAGCCGATGATATACTACTATCTGATAGTCGCGCTTGTGCTCATGCTCATAAACGTACTCGTAGTCCCGCTCATCGCACAGAGCCAGGTCAAAGAGACTGATTACGGCACATTTATGACCATGACCGAGGAGAAGAACATCGGCAGAGTCGAAATTCAGGATAATCAGATACTCTTTACGGATAAGGACGAAAAAAACGTCTATAAGACGGGCGTCATGAACGACCCCGAGCTGGTCGACAGGCTAAAGACCTCCGGCGCAAAGTTCTCGAGCGAGATCGTAGAGGAGATGTCTCCCCTGCTTTCCTTCCTGCTCTCATGGGTGCTACCCATAGCCATTTTTGTGATAATAGGTCAGCTTTTGTATAGAAAGATGATGGATAAGGCGGGCGGCGCGAATTCAATGATGTTCAATATGGGTAAGAGCAACGCGCGCGTATACGTCAAATCCTCGGACGGCATAAAGTTTGCGGACGTCGCGGGTGAGGACGAGGCGAAGGAGAACCTTGCGGAAATAGTCAACTATCTGCACGACCCCTCGAAATACGCCAAGATAGGCGCCTCCATGCCCAAGGGCATACTGCTCGTCGGCCCTCCCGGAACGGGCAAGACCATGCTCGCCAAGGCCGTCGCGGGCGAAGCTAACGTCCCGTTCTTCTCGATGTCCGGCTCGGAATTCGTGGAAATGTTCGTGGGAATGGGCGCTTCAAAGGTGCGCGACCTGTTTAAACAGGCCAAGGAAAAGGCGCCCTGTATAGTGTTTATAGACGAAATTGACGCCATCGGCGGAAAGCGCAGCGCAAACATCGGCGGAAACGATGAGCGCGAGCAGACATTGAATCAGCTCCTCACAGAGATGGATGGCTTTGAGGACAACAGCGGGGTCATAATCCTCGCCGCGACGAACAGGCCGGAGAGCCTGGACGCCGCGCTCACCCGTCCCGGACGCTTTGACCGCCGCGTTCCCGTGGAGCTTCCCGACCTCAAGGGCAGGGAGGAGATATTAAAGGTTCATGCCGCAAAGGTCAAGATGAACCCCGGCATCGACTATCAAAAGATAGCTCGTATGGCGTCCGGTGCATCCGGCGCAGAGCTTGCCAACATCGTGAACGAGGCCGCTTTGAGGGCAGTTCGCGACGGAAGAGAGAGCGTAACTCAGGCTGATCTCGAGGAATCCATAGAGGTCGTTATCGCCGGTTATCAGAAGAAAAACGCTATCTTGACGGATAAGGAAAAGCTGGTCGTGGCATACCATGAGATAGGTCACGCGCTCGTCGCGGCGCTTCAGACACATTCCGCTCCCGTGCAGAAGATAACTATCGTCCCCAGAACCTCTGGCGCGCTGGGCTACACCATGCAGACGGAGGAGGGCAACCACTACCTCATGACCAAGGAGGAGCTGGAGAACAAGATCGCCACCTTTACGGGCGGCCGCGCGGCAGAAGAGGTCGTGTTTAACTCCATAAGCACGGGCGCCTCGAACGACATTGAGCAGGCGACCAAGATAGCCCGCGCGATGCTCACGCAGTACGGCATGAGCGACGAATTTGACATGGTCGCATTAGAGACGGTCAATAACCAGTATCTGGGCGGCGACGCGTCCCTCGCCTGCTCCGCCGAGACGCAGACCAAGATAGATGAGCACGTCGTCAAGCTCGTCAAGACGCAGCACGAGAAGGCGAAAAAGATACTTCTCGACAACAGGTCAAAGCTGGATGAGCTCGCAAAGTATCTCTACGAAAAGGAGACCATCACGGGCGAGGAGTTCATGGACATTCTCGGAAAATAAAACAACTCACGCAATTGACCCCTGCAAAATAGCAGGGGCCTTTTCATACTCCCGTCACACATACATGATAATATGATGTAAAAAGTAAGCAGCTATATGCAATTGAAAGGAAATTATATGAAGAAGATATTGTTTACGCTTGTGAGCGCGCTGCTCTGCGCCGCAATGCTTTTGGGCGCGAGCGCGTGCATGAAGTCCGGCGATAAGACGGACGACGACAACAAGAGCGACGCTGCCGAGGCCGATTACGTCACATTGGGCGATTATCTCGGCATAGAATACACCCCCACCTCCCCCGCAGAGGTCACGGACAGCGACGTCGAGGCGTCCGTGAAGTCCTCTCTTTCCTCATACGCGACCGAGGAGAAGATAACCGACCGCGCGGTAAAATCGGGCGATATCGCAAACATCGACTACGTCGGCAAGGTGGACGGCGTCGAGTTCTCCGGCGGCAGCTATCAGGGCTATGACCTCGAGATCGGCTCGGGCAGCTTCATCCCCGGCTTTGAGGACGGGCTCATCGGCGCAAACATCGGCCAGACGCTGGACGTGAAGGCGACCTTCCCCGACCCCTACCCCAACGACCCCGACCTCGCGGGAAAAGAGGCCGTATTCACCGTCACAGTGAACAGCATTACCGAAAAGAAATACCCCGAGCTTACGGACGAATTCGTGAAGGAGTATTTCGGCTATGACAATGCGCAGGAATACCGCGATGCGCTCAAGAAAAATTTGACCGAGACCGCGCAGGAAAACGCCTCCACCACGGACAAAAACGCGATACTCAAAATCGCCGTGGATAACGCGACCGTGAACAGCTATCCGCAGGACAAGCTGGACGACATCTACAACAAGTATCACGAGCTCTATGAGCAGCAGGCGACGTCCTACGGCTATGACTCGCTCGAGGCGTATCTCAAAGCCTATGAGGTCTCCGTCGACGAGTTTGAAAAGCAGATAAAGGAATACGCGCAGTCCATGTTGAAAAGCGACCTCGTGTTTGAGGCGATAGCCAAAAAAGAGGGACTTGAGGTCACTGATGAAATGCTGGAAAACGCCAAAAAGACGTATCTTTCAAAGCTGGGCTATGATAACGAATCCGATTTCGAAAAAAAATACAACACGCTTTTTGACGACTACTACGCTAAAAACTACGCGCTTTACACGGGATATACCCTCGAATACGAGGTTCTCATCTCAAACGCGCAGGAGTTCGTGATAGATAACGCGAAGGCCGCATAAACAAGCACATAAAAACTCACATCAAATGATGTGAGTTTTTTTATCTGTTCTACAGCATTTCGACCTGCTTAAGCTCGTCTCCCAGCACCGCCATTATCATCACGCTGCCCTTTTGATAGCGCGCGTCTGTGGGGATATCCCCCGAGGATATCGTCTTATGCACGCCCGAATCCGTGCGCAGACGGAAGCGCTCCGGCTTGGTGATGTAAAACGCCGCGGCGAGGTGCGTCCCGTTCGCGCCGCCCTTCGCCCACATGAAGGTCTTGAGTCCCTTGCCGTTTCTGCCCTGGACCTCATATTCCGACAATCGCGTCTGCTTCGCAAAGCCGTTGTTTGAAAATACGGCGACGTAGCCCTCGTCCTCTTTAGTCTGCGCGGCGAATATCACCTCGTCGCCCGGGGCGAGCTTTATCGCGCCGATGCCCTTGGCGCTCCTTCCCTGAACGCTTATCTCCGACTTATCAAAGCGTATGCTCATGCCCTTTTTGGTTATGAGCAATATGTGCTTATCCTCGGAAAGCGGCTCCGCCAATATCAGGCTGTCCCCTTCCTTCAAGCCGCAGGCGGATATCTTCGTCTTTCTCGTGTCGAGGTCCGCAAAGTCCGTCAGCTTTATGAGTCCCTCGCGCGATACCGTGAGCAGCTTGCCCGCTCCCGCAGCCTTCGCGAGGAGTATCCTCTCCCCCTTTTCGTAGCCCGCGATGAGCGAGTTTAAAAGACTTCCCGCGTCCTTATACTTCGCCTCCTTTATGGAAGCGGCGTATATCGTATAGAGATTGCCGCGGTCTGTATACAGCTGGATCCTGCCGTCCGTGTTTGTCTCTATGGTGAATTTAGGCATGTTGCGCTCATCCGGCTCGCCCGCCTCCGCGCCCTTTGTGAGCGCCTTTATGCTCATGCGCTTTATGCGCTCATCCTTCGTCAGAATAACGGCACAGTCCTCCACGACGCGGAACTGCTCGGCATCTATGACTATCTCCGCAGTTTCTTTTGAAATCTCCGTGCGCCGCTTTACGGAGTGCTTTTTCTTTATGTCTTTAAGCTCGTCCATTATGACGCCGTCCAGCTTTTCTCTCGACGCCAAAAGCCCGGTCAGATATTCCAAAAGCGCGAGCACCTCGGCATACTCCTTCCTCAGCTCGTCTATTTCAAGCTGAGTTAAGCGCGCAAGGCGCATGTCCAAAATCGCCTGTGCCTGAACGCCCGTCAGCGCAAGCTCCTCCATCAGGCGGGATTTCGCCTCCTTCGTGTTCGCGGATGAGCGGATTATCTTTATGACAAGGTCGATATTTTCCACGGCGATTATGAGTCCAGCGAGCTTATGCTCCCGCTCCTGCGCCTGCTCGATATCGTATTTCACCCTCGCGGTGACGACGCGCCGCTGATGCGCGATATACTTATCCAAAATCTCCAAAATGCCCATCTGACGCGGCTGACCGTCCGCTATCGCGACCATGTTTATGCCGTAGGATATCTGAAGATCGGAGTATTTATACAGCAGGTTGAGCATGGTCTGCGTATCCACGCCCTTTTTAAGCTCGATAACCGCGCGTATGCCCGTCCTGTCCGTCTCGCTCCTCACGCTGTCTATTCCGGAAAACAGGTCTTTTTTAGTCTCCTTGAGCTGATGAATCTTCTTCAACATTGCGGACTCGCGCACCTCATAGGGCAGCTCCGTCACTACTATTAAATTTTTACCGTTCTTCTGCGGCTCGATGTGCGTCTTTGCGCGCAGGGTTATCTTGCCCCTGCCCGTGGCGTACGCCGTGCCTAATTCGTCAAGGCCGTGCAGCACGCCCCCCGTGGGGAAATCTGGCGCCTTGATATACTTCATCACGTCGGACAGGCTGCATTCCGGCTTTTGCATCCTCAAAACCGTTCCGTCGATGACCTCTCCCAGGTTATGCGGCGGGATATTCGTCGCAAGGCCGACCGCTATTCCCGTGGCTCCGTTCACGAGCAGATTGGGGTACCTCGAGGGCAGAAGCACGGGCTCCTGTAAGGTATCGTCGAAATTCAGCGTAAAGGGAACGGTCTCCTTTTCGATATCGCGCAGCATCTCCATCGCGAGCGGGGCGAGGCGCGCCTCGGTATATCTCATCGCCGCGGGACTGTCTCCGTCTATCGAGCCGAAGTTGCCCTGACCGTCTATGAGCGGTATGCTCATGGAGAAATCCTGGCTCATTCTCGCCAATGCATCGTATATCGATGAATCGCCGTGCGGGTGATATTTACCCATGCAGTCGCCCACTATTCTCGCGGATTTCTTATGCTTTGCGTCCGGCTTTAAATTCATCTCATACATGGAATAGAGTATGCGGCGCTGAACGGGCTTTAAGCCGTCCTCAACTCTGGGCAGCGCGCGCTCTAAAATGACGTGCTCCGCATAGGGCATGAAACAATCATGCATTACGTCCTCAAGCGATGAGGTTATTATGTCGGTGTATTCCTGCTTCATCTTTCATTCTCCAGTTTCGCCTTGAAGTTATCCTTTTTGTTGAAGTTGGCGTATTCCGCGATATACTGCTTTCGCGGCTCGACATTATCGCCCATGAGCACGGATATTATGTTATCCGCCGCCGCGGCGTCGTCAATAGTCACCTGTAAAAGCAGCCTGTTTTCGGGGTTTAAGGTCGTCTCCCAAAGCTGATCCTTGTTCATCTCTCCTAAGCCCTTATAGCGCTGAACCTCGCATCCTCTGCCGAGCTGCTTTTTAGCCTCCGCGAGCTGCTTATCCGTATGCGCCCAAAGGGTGGTCTTTCCCTTCTTTATGCCGTAAAGGGGCGGCTGTGCGATATAGACATGACCCTGACGCACCAGCTCCTTATAGTAGCGGAAAAAGAACGTGAGCAATATCGTGCGGATATGCGCGCCGTCCTGGTCTGCATCGGAGAGTATTATTATCTTGTGATACTTCAAGTTATCGATATTGAAGTTCTTATCAAAGCCCGCGCCGAGTGCGGTTATTATCGAGCGGAACTCCTCATTCGCCACGACCTGCTCCACGCGCTTCTTCTCGACGTTGAGCGGTTTTCCACGCAGAGGGAGTATCGCCTGAAAGCGCCTGTCTCTGCCCATCTTTGCCGAGCCGCCCGCGGAATCACCCTCGACGATGAACAGCTCGTTTTTCTCATAATCCCTGCCCGTGCAGCTCGCGAGCTTGCCCACCAGCGGCGCGGTGTCCGCCTTGTTCTTTTCGCGCTCAATGCGCTTCGCCTTTTTAGCCGCCTCACGCACCTTTGCCGCGGTTATCGCCTTTTCGGTGATCTTCGCGCACAACGCCGCGTTATTTAAATCGGAGAAAAACGCGGAGAGCCGCTCGGTGACTATCGCATCCACTGCTATCCTCGCCTCGGTGTTTCCCAGCTTTGTCTTGGTCTGTCCCTCAAACTGGACGTTCGTCATCTTAATGGTGATTATCGCGGAAAGCCCCTCACGGAAGTCGTCTCCCTCAAATGAGACCTTCTCCTTTGCGGCGGCGGGCGAGTTTTTTATGACCTCGTTCATCACCTTGGTGAGCGCAGCTTTGAAGCCCGTCTCGTGCATACCGCCCTCGGGCGTGGGGATGTTGTTTACGAACGAATAGATGTTCTCGGACGGCTCGGAGATATACTGCATCGCGATATCGACAATTATGCCGTTCTTCTCCCCCTCGATTATTATGGGCACGGGGTTTATGGGCGATTTATCCTTGTTTATATCGGATAAAAAGTCGGCTATGCCGCCCGCGTATGTGAACGTATTCTTCTTTATCTTGCCCTTTCGGCGGTCGGTGAGCGTTATCACCACGCCCTTTATCAAAAACGCCAGCTCTTTTAACCTGCGCGCTATTTTATCATAGTGCAAGTCGACGTCGTCAAATATCTCGTCGTCCGCCATGTAGGTTATGCGCGTGCCCCGCTTTGTCGTCGGCTCCGTGCGCTTTAATGGGTATTTGGGTTCGCCCGCGTGCAGCTTTCCGTTTTCATCCACGAATGTGGAGAACTCCTGAACGTATCTGTACCCGCCCTGGAATACCTCACACTTCAGCCACTTTGAAAGCGCGTTGACCACGCTCGCGCCCACGCCGTGCAGACCGCCGGAGAACGCATAGCTCTTGTTATTGAACTTTCCTCCCGCATGAAGCTGCGTAAAGACGACCTCCACGCCCGATATTTTAAGCTCGGGGTGGATGCCCGTGGGTATGCCCCTGCCGTTATCCTCCACCGTTACGGAGGAATCCTCGTTTATCGTTATTGAGATATCCGTCGCGAAGCCGTTCGCCGCCTCGTCTATGGAGTTGTCGATTATTTCCCAAAGCAGGTGATGCAGCCCGCGCGAGCCCGTCGAGCCGATGTACATTCCCGGGCGCTTACGCACCGCCGTCAGCCCCTCCAACACCTGTAGGTCGGAGGCTGTATATGAGGTTTGAGTCATTTTCCTTGACCGTCCTTTGATCGTTTGTATTTTAGCTTAACATTAGAATTATATCAAAATCAAGGTGTCAATGCAAATTTTTAGCTCTTTAGGCATTATGTAGAATCATGGAATATGAAAAAAGCTGTTTCTCCATTAAAGAAGAAACAGCTCTCATAGAGGAAAAATGAAACGGGAAACTTTTAAGATATCGAACTCTCATTCGGTATCTGATAGTATTATTGCCGCTCCTCCTCTTTTTATACATCATTGCAAAAATTTTTTTACTTTTTGCGAGGTGCTGTTAACGCAAGCTGAATAATAAACCCAATTAATCCCAAAATCACTATCGCGATGGAGACGACTATCGAATACCTTTTCAAAAGAGCCGTCGCGGCCGCCGCTGTTTTAAAGCCGGTGGCTATGGCGCAGATTATAAACCCGGCGGAGGTGCATACGCCCGCCGCGCCGAGATATGAGGTTATAAACGAGATATACACCCGCCGCGTTTTTAGCGCAAGCACGCCGAACGCCGCCGCGAGCAGCACTATGATTATTATTTTAAAGATATCCCCGCCAAAGGGCAGTGCGGAGGTTATCGCATACGCAAGCAGCGCGCCAAAGCCCGCGCCCAGGAAAAACAGCGCGAATATGAAGAAAAAGTGTGAGACTATCCCCGCTAAAACCGCCGCGACAGTGCTTATGACGAGCGAGGGGACTATGCCCATGTCCATCGTCAGGTAAAACACTCCCGCAAAGCATATGAGCGCCGCTCCCAGCGTCAAAAGCCGCCGCAGCGAGCGGTATCCCCAAAACGTATATGATACGCCGAGTATCAAAAACAGGGCGCTTAAAACTATCTCACCTATCATGCTCATGAATTTTCCTCCGTTTATTACCATTAATTATAGTCTAAATTATAACTAAAGTAAATAAACAGGGTGTAAACATCGTCGGCAATCAAAAAAACCTCGAGATACCTCAAGGTCAATATGATGATTTATTAGTTTTTCATGAGTTCTTCTAATTTATTTAATGCATCCGCTATCCCGCCCACGGCGTCTATTATGCCCGCAGATACGGCCTGCTCCCCTACGAGCACCGTGCCTATGTCGTCCGCCATCTCGTCCTTGGCGTTCATGAGCTGCGAAAGCTCCTCTCTCGATATGCGCGAGTTCTCACACACGAAATCCTCCACGCGGTTCTGCATCTTTTCATAATACCTGAACGTCTGGGGGACGTTTATAATAAGCCCGCTCGTGCGTATCGGATGGACGGTCATGGTCGCCGTCTTTGCGATAAAAGAAAAGTCCGTGGAGACGCTCAGCGGCACGCCTATGGAATGACCCCCGCCCAATACAAGCGAAACGGAGGGCTTATCCATCCCGCGGATAAGCTCCGCAAGCGCCAGCCCCGCCTCAACGTCTCCGCCCATGGTGTTTACTATGAAAAGCATCCCCTTCGCCGTCTCATCTCGCTCGATGTCCGCGAGTATGGGTATCAGGTTTTCGTATTTCGTGGTCTTTGCGTCCGCGGGGAGCTGCGTATGTCCCTCGATCTGCCCTATTATCGTCAATATCCTCACGGGGCCGCTGTTCACGACGCCGTGCCTTGCCGGCGCTTCCTCTTTAGAATTATTCTGCATAAGATGTCCTCTCCTTGAATTTATTTATCGGCGCACATCCTTAATTTCTCAAGTGAACGGCTGATTATTCTGGAAATTTGCACCTGCGATACGCCCATCATCCCCGCGATCTCGCTCTGCGTCTTGTCGCGATAAAAGCGCAGAAGCAGTATCTTTCGCTCTCGCTCGGTCAGCTCCTGCATAAGCCTTTCCAGCATGAGCTTGTCTATGACTCGCCCCTCCGTTCCCTCGTCAGACGCTATCTGATCCATCAAAAGCGCCTTGGAATCGCCGTCCGCGCCGTATACCGGCTCATATATCGAGACAGGCTTGCGCACCGCGTCCAGCGACTGCGTGATGTCCTCCTCCGATAGCTCACACTCGCGCGAAAGCTCGCCGATAGTCGGATCTCTTCCCAACGCGCGCTTTAGGCGCTCCTGCGCACGGTATATCTTCACCGCGTTTTCCTTAAAGCTCCGGCTGACCTTTATAATACCGTCGTCGCGCAAAAACCGCTTTATCTCGCCTGAAATCATGGGCACGGCGTATGTCGAAAAGCGCACCTCATAGGCAGGGTCGTATCCCTTTATCGCCTTTATAAGCCCGATGCATCCCGTCTGAAACAGGTCGTCATATTCCATTCCCCTGCCGATGAAGCCCTTTACTATGCTTTTAACGAGCGCGGCGTTTTTAATGACGAGCGTCTCCTCCGCCGCCCTGTCTCCGTTTTTCGCGAGTTCTATCAGCCGAATGGTCTGTTCATGGCTAAGCAGCTCGCTCATCTTCTCTTTCCGACCAATCTCTTCTTCATTTTGACGACCGTGCCCTTGCCCACGCCCGAGCTGACCTCCACCTCGTCCATGAACGTCTGCATCACGGTGAAGCCCATGCCGCTGCGCTCATCTCCCGCAAGAGTGGTGTAAAACGGCTGCATGGCCTGCGCCACGTCCTCAATGCCCCGCCCCTCGTCTCGCACGAACAGCGTGAGCACGCCCTCGTCATTTAAGCTCATCGCCATCTCGACGTCCCCCACGTCGTCGGGATATGCGTGGACGATGGCGTTCGTCACCGCCTCGGAGACCGCCGTCTTGATGTCGTTCACCGCCTCGATGGTGGGGTCGGCCTGGCTCGCGAACGCCGCGGCGCACACCCGCGCGAAGCCCTCGTTCACGCTTGTCCCCTTGAAGCGTATTTTTGCATAATTTTCCGTTTTTTTCATGATATTTCCTCTCTTTTCAATGCTATTTTACCTTTTTGATTATCTTATATATGCCCGAAACCTTGAAAACCGCGTCCGTTTGACGGCACATATTTCTCACGCAAAGCTCTCCTCCGCACTCCTTCATGGTCTTGTACCTGCCTATGACCAGCCCGATGCCCGAGCTGTCCATGAGGGTGACGTTTCCGAAATCGAGTATGAGCCGCCTGGGTCGCTTGTTCTCTATGAGCTTATCCAAACTCGCCCGCAGGCGCGCCGAGCTGTGGTGGTCGATCTCTCCCCTCAGCCTTATAGCTATTTCCTCTCGCATAATTATCTCCTATCTTATTTCCGCCGTTTTTTAAAAATCGGCAATTTCTTTCACTCATTAATTTCTCAAGCCGCCCTTTTTATCCCTTTGACGAAAAAGCACTGCTTTTAGCGAAAAAACACTTATTTTGTCAAACGGTTCTAAATCAAATAATGTCCATTGCGCGTATTAATTTTCGCCCAAAAGGTCATATTAGCTTTAAACCGTTTTTTGGAGCAAAGCGTCATGAATGAAAAAAGGCACCCTGTGCGCAACACCTTCATATTTATACTATTATTGCCCGTTTGTGCGATAATATTCATGCTGTCATATTTAATGGGTATAGACGGATGGAGAGAGTTTGATCCGTCGTCGATTTTGGATATGGAGCAGTCCGCCGTGCTTTACGACGGGCAAAACAAGGCGTATATGCGCCTTTCAAATGAAGAATACAGAATATGCATAGATTCGGACACTCTGCCCGATTATGTCAAGGATGCGTTCGTCGCGATAGAGGACGCGCGGTTTTATGAGCATGGCGGGATAGACCTCGTGCGCATAGGCGGCGCGCTGATCTCGGACATAAAATCGGGCAGCTTTTCACAGGGCGCGTCGACCATCTCCCAACAGGTGGTAAAAAATGCCGCATTAAAGTTCGATAAGACCATTTCGAGAAAGCTCACCGAGATAATGATGGCGTTTAAGCTGGAACAGGCGTATTCAAAGGACGAAATTCTGGAGATGTACCTGAATATAACGTATTTCGGCGAGGGCGCATACGGCATAGAGGCCGCATCTCAAACGTACTTTTCAAAGCACGCGAGCGAGCTGACCTTGTCACAGGCGGCGGCCTTGGCGGGGACGCTCAAATCGCCCTCCGCATATTCGCCCACAGCAAATCACGAAAAGTGCATTGAACGGCGAAATCTCGTGCTTCAAAGGATGTATGAGGGCGGGTTCATAAGCGCAAAGCAGTATGAACAGGCGAAAAATGAATCGCTCACGCTGTCTCCCACGCAAAAAGATGGGTATTTATACGGATATTACACCGATACGGTGCTGGATGAGGCATGTTCTCTTTTGAACATAGGCTACAGTGAGCTGATGAGCGGGGGTTATCATATATACACCTCGCTCGACACACAGCTTCAGCAGAAGCTGGAAAATCAAGCGAAAAACGACTCGTTCTTCC
Source organism: uncultured Christensenellaceae bacterium (assembly GCA_934373295.1). Classification (GTDB taxonomy): domain Bacteria; phylum Bacillota; class Clostridia; order Christensenellales; family Christensenellaceae; genus HGM11616. The sequence goes on from CAKROK010000014.1 coordinate 19,120, forward strand.
CCAAAAACTCGGCAGGGACGGAAAGATCGGAATGTGCGTCCGTGATAATGAGCGCGCAGGGCAGCAGCATACTCGCGCTCATCGGCGGTCGGGAGCACTCCGCGCGCCTCGCGTTCAACCGCGCCTGCGACATGCGCCGTCAGCCGGGCAGCGCGATAAAGCCCGTGCTCGTCTTTGCGCCCGCGCTGGAAAAGGGATACACCACGACGAGCTTCTTATTAGATCAGCCGGTCACATACGCCGAATACTCCCCCAGAAACGCGGGGAGCAGCTATCGCGGCTGGGTCACGCTGCGCGACGCCGTCGCATATTCGATAAACATACCCGCCGTCAAGCTGTTTGACGAGCTGGGCGCGTCTTCCTGCAAGAGCTATGCTTCAAACGTGGGCATACCCTTTGATAAAAAGGACTATAATCTCTCCCTCGCGCTGGGCGGGTTCACCACGGGCATAACCCCGCTCGAGCTATGCAGCGCGTATCAGCCCTTCGCCAACGGCGGATACTACCGCGAGGCATACACCATTAGAAGAATAGACGATAAGGACGCAAACACGATTTATTCATCGCAAAACGAGCCGTCGCGCTGCGTTTTATCGGAGGAGACGGCGTTTCTCATGAGCTCGATGCTCTCCTCCGGCGTACAATACGGAACGTCAAAGGCGCTCAACATGGATAACGTCGAGCTTTGCGCAAAGACGGGTACGTCGACATACGACGACGCGGCCAACAACAAAGACGCGTGGATAGTCGCGTATAACCCCGAATATATAATGTGTACGTGGATGGGCTTTGACAAGACGGATGCTTCCCACTCCCTGCCCAAGGGCGTGACGGGAGGGACGTTCCCCGCGAAGTTTACCGCGGGCGTTTTTTCCTCAATATACGAGGACAAGACCGCGCCCTGCTTCACGATGCCCGCGGGGATATGCAAGGTGCAGATAGATAAAAAGGCGCTTTCGACGGAATACATCGCCGCTCTCGCGGGAGCGGGCACGGCGCTTTGCGACAGGATAACGGAATACTACACGCAGGATACCGTCCCGCGCGAATACGCGAGCTACCTGCTGCCCTCACTCCCCGACGACTTCACGGTGGTCGAATCGGGCGGATATCCGCTCATCAGCTTTTCGACAGACGAGGACATGCAGTATACGCTGCTGCGCGGGGGATATGAGCTATGCAGCTTTTCCGGAAACGGGCTGAAGGCGCAGTATACAGACGACGAATGTGACAAGAACACGGCGATATATACACTAAAGGTGCGCGCAAAGGAGAGCTCGCTGTCCTCCGCCGCAGAGCTTTCCGCAACGGCGGTGTATATGCAAGAACGAAAATAACAAACCCCATTTAGGGTTATTATATCAATAATTCCAGTCTTATTTTTTAACAGGCAATCAAAAAGGCCCGATTTTTCGTCATTTTTCGAGCGAGGCGCGGAGGCGTACTAATAGTACGTCGCACAAGCTAAGTCGATGAAAAAGGGCGGAAGGGCGGGTCTTTTTGGAAGCCTGTGATCACATCAATTGCTGCTCATTTATTATCAGCTTAAACTCCAACCCCAAATACTCCGCGGCGCGGCGGCAGAGCAGCATCCTGCCCATGAATATCTCAAAATAGTCGATTATCGTTCCGTACTTGGTGTCGATATTCAGCTTGAGCTTTATGAGCGTCTTTTCCTCGTTTATCTTGAGCTGTGATTTCCTGACGGAATAGTTCACCCTGTCGTGGATATCGAACTTGCTCACGTCCATATTACGCACCCTCGAGCGGCGAACGTCCGATTTATCAGCGAGAATGAGCGCTGCGGCAAGCTCGTCTACGGGAACGCCCGTGCCTTCGTCGTGATTGCCTATCGCGGTCACTATAACGGCAAGCTCCTCGGGCGGCATGCCCAACTTTTCCAATATCCTAAAAGTTATTAGCGCGCCGGACTGCGAGTGATCATCCCTGTTCACGAGGTTTCCGATATCGTGCATATAGCCCGCCATGCGCGCGAGCTCTATCGTCCGTTCGGGATATCCGAGCGTCTCCAAAATGTATTTGGCCGTCTCCGCGACCCTCGTGACATGCGCGAAGCTGTGCTCCGTAAAACCCATCGCCGCGAGCGACTTATCCGCCTGCGTTATATAAGTGTTTATCTCCTGATTGCTCTTTAAATCCTCATACGTCAACATATAGTTTCCTCCATTTCTCTGTAAAAATCAGTCAATTCTCCCAGACATTCCTCAAAGCACAGCCCGTATTTTCGCACAGCGTCGCTTTTAACGGTGTGCTCTATGCAGTGCTCCGCAAAGTCCGACGACGCGCGCACGGCATGGGCATAGCTCGTCCCGCGCAGAACGTGTCCGCAAAGCGCAGATGCAAACACGTCTCCGCAGCCGTGAAACACGCCCTCCAGCTTTTTATACTCTATATCAAAGCCGTCCTTGCCGTCAAAATAGCGATAGCCGATGCTGTTTGGCGAGGTCTGCACACCCGTTATCGCGACGCGCCGCGCGCCCAGCCGCATGAGCCGCTCCTCGATGCCCTTTAAAAGCGCATCGTCCTGATAGCGCACATAGGGCAAATTCGCGAGCAAAAACGCCTCGGTGACGTTGGGCGTGATTATATCCGCGCGCGCGACAAGGCGGGATATCGCATCCGCGAAGCTCTCGTCAAATCCGCTGTAAAAGCTCCCGTTATCCGCCATGACGGGGTCGACTATGACGGCGGTGTCCTCTCCCTTAAAGCGGTCGATGAAGCTTTCCGCGAGCTCTATCTGGTCTGTGTTTGAAAAATATCCGGTGTATATGCCGTCAAAGTGCAGGTCGAGCGCGCTCCAATGGTCGATTATCCTCTCCATCTCGCGCGTCATATCCAGCTTTGTGTAACCCTCAAAGCCGCCGGTATGCGTGGAAAGCACGGCGGTGGGGAGCACGGCGGCCTCCGCACCCAGCGCGGAGATCACGGGAAGCGCGACGGTGAGCGAGCATTTGCCGAAGCAGGACATGTCGTTTATACAGGCTATGCGCCTTTCGCGTCTTTTCATCGCGTCATACCTCCGTCTTGTTTTTCAAGGATATTATAATCCCGTTTCTTCTCGTTCGCAAGCCCGTGCCGCCCGCTCGCGATAATTTTACAAAAATGAGAGGCTTTATTTCGCGATGCATAGGATGGAGTGTGGTTGTGCGATTGAGTTTAAATGAACAAATATAAGTAAAGACAGGCAATCAAAATGCGCCGATTTGCCGTCACTTTTCGAGCGAAGCGAATGCGTCGTACTTTTAGTACGTCGATTGAGCTGAGTCGCAACAGGTCTCCCAAAAAATAGGTTGCTTTGCTTACGCAAAGCTCCATTATAATTTTGACTCGTTATGCTCGTGCGCTTACGTAAAAAAGATTCATCTCACTCGTCTGTTTGCGGCGCAGGTTTTTCGCAAGAAAATCAAGCCCCATTAAAAACACCCTATCAAAAAAGAGCAGCCGAAGCCGCTCTTTAAAGCTTATCATGCAAAAATATTGTTCGCGCTCACGTTGCCTGTGCCGCCCTCGCTGAAGTCGCTATAGGGCATCGTATTGCCCGTGACCGTGCAGTTCTTGCTGCCCGTCAGCCTGACCGCGCCCATGCAGTTTGAGGTGTTCCCCGTAACGGCGCATATCTCGCCCGCATCTATCGCGATCTGCTTAAAGTAATTAGCCGTGCCGCCGAAAGAACAGCCCGTCACGCTCGAACCGACCGAGTTTTTGATTATAACGCCATTGTTCTCTCCCTCCGCGTTGTCCACATGCAGGTTTGTCACATGCACAAACGCCATGCCGTCCGCGTTTACCGCACACGCCATACCTGTTAAGTGCGCTATGCGCAGATATACGTTCGTTATGTTCACCTGCTGCCAGGATTGCGGCGCGGGCGCTTTGAGGTATATTCCGCAGTTATCCACACCGTCCATGCTCATCTCCATTATGGAAATATCGCTTGAAAATCCGCCCGCGGACGAGATGTATATGCCGTAGTCGACAGGGCCTGAGCACTCAAAGTTCTTTATGCGCCTGTCGCCTGTGCTGTCCCCGACCGAGCCGCTCAGGTTCACGTCCTTATACGCGATAGTCGTGGAGTTGGGCGAGCCGTAGCCGTAATAGATGTAGTCGTCTATGAGCACGCCCGTGCTTCCCCGCTTGCTGCCGTCGATGAATATTCCCCTGACCTCGCTTCCGGGAAGATCGCCGCCCGTCGTTCCGTGGACGGTGTAAAAGCGCGTTCCGTTGGTGTTTACGCAGCGTATTCCGTTCTGGCTCATGGATACGCCCACGTTTCTGAACGTGGCATAGAGCGTGTTCTCCACGAGCACTGTGTCGCTGCCTACGGCGCCCATCTTGCTCCTCGAAAACTCCATGTTTTCTATCGTCACGTCCTCCAGGCCGCCGTCATAGCTCCTGCCGCCCGTCGCGCCCAAGAGATACAGCGCGGGCCGCATCTCGTCGTCGATCACTATCTGCGCGGATATCTCTCGCGTCTGGTGCGCCACTCCCTCGAGGGTGAGGTGGCTTTGCGCCTTGTCTATCGTTATCGTGTCCGTTATGAGATATCTTCCCGCAGCAAACTCGACCTTTCCGTAGCCGTTCGGAAAACAGCCTATCGCCTGACATATCGCCTGCGTGCTGTCCCTTTTACCCGTCTTATCCGCGCCGAACCACTCGGGATAGCTCACCGAATTTTCCTTTAATATCACGCTGCCGCCCTCGACTATCTGAGATAGCCCCGCCGTCATGTTCTTATTAAAAGTGACCGTCACGCCGTCCTCCAATATTAGGCGCGCGCCGTATGCAAACGTCACGGGTACGTCAAAGTCGATGTCCGAGGTTATTTTATAGTCGCCTGCGGGCAGGAACAACGCATATTTGATCTGCGTCCTGAGCGCCTCGGTGTCGTCCGTCTTTCCGTCCCCCTTTGCGCCCAGCAGCTTTGCGGACGTGCCTAACTGCGAGGGGGCTTCATCCAAGCTCTTTACCGTCAAAGCGGCGCTCGCCGTGCCTAACTTCTTCGCGCTGCCGCTCATGTAATAGCCATATACCTTATAATAATACGTAACACCAAGCTCCGCCTTTGCGTCCGTAAAGCTAAGCCCCTGAGCTTCGCCCAAAAGCGCGTATTTTCCCGTCTTGCTCTGTGCGCGGTATATGCGGTAGCCCTTTGCGCCCGCGACCTTCTGCCAATTTATCGTATTTTTCTTATACAGCGTCTTTGCGGATAATCCCTTTGGCGCGGCTAATTTTACCGTGATCGTGCAGGTGTACGTCTTTCCGGAATATTTCGCCATTATTTTCGCGCTGCCCACGGATTTCGCCGTGACCTTTCCCGCCGAGGTGACTGTCGCGACCGTCTTGTTTGAGCTGCTATACGTCACGCCCTTTGTCACGGCCTTTCCCGATGAATTTAACAGCTTTACGTTAAGCGTCCCTCCGACGTATAACGCCGCGCTCGTCTTTTGAAGGCGATAGGACGCCGCCTGTGCCGTGAGCGTGCCTACGCACAGCGTCATGAGCATCACCGCCGCAACAAACATTGTTAATAGTCTCTTTATCTTTTTCATTCTTCCTCCTGCGTTCCCATAAATGTTTCCTTATATAAGCTGTCCGCCGATTATCTTTACCGGCTTAATTCTTTTCCATTGAAAATATATCATGTTTTTGCGTATTATGTCAATTTATTCCGGTAACGCTCTGCGGAAAATTTCTCTTGTCAAAAAAAGTGGTTGATTTTTTTTGAATAGATGATACAATGAAGTCAACAAATACGGAGGTGATACCCATGTACAAGATTACAGATGAATGCTTAAAGTGCGGCGCTTGCGCTGACGAATGTCCCAACGAGGCTATTACAGAGGGCGAAGAGACCTATGTGATCAATCCCGATCTATGTCTTGAGTGCGGCGCTTGCGTTGACGCATGTCCCGCAGAGGCGATCGTAGAAGAGTAATTTTTTCTTATCGCACTTTTTAAGACGCGGTTTAGATATCCAATCGTCGCCGCGTCTTTTATTTTGCAAAAAATTCGCCGCTGTAGTATAATTTATAGTTGGCAATAGGCATATCGAGAGGAGAACGCGCTTTGTCAAGGCAGATCGAGGACCTTCAATATAAGGGTTTAAAATTCATACAGGAGGACGGGCTGTTTCGCTTCGGGACGGATGCCGTTCTGCTTGCGTCGTTTTGCGACGTGAAAAAGAGCGACAAGGTCGTCGATTTAGGCACGGGTACAGGCGTGATACCCCTGCTGTTAAACGCGCGCACGGGGTGTAAGGTCGTGGGCGTCGAGCTTCAGGAGAAATGCGCCCGTCTCGCGCACGAAAACGCGCTTTTAAACTCGAAACAGGACAAAATAGAGATAATATGCGCCGACCTGCGTTCGCTGCCTAAAATAGATGGCGTGACCGCCGTCGTATGCAACCCGCCGTATGAGCGCATCGGCTCGGGCAAGATCAGCGATAACGAAAGCGTGCGCATAGCCCGCCACGAGTTCACCTGTACGCTGGAGGACGCCGTATACTGCGCATCCCGCCTGCTTGAAACGGGCGGAAGGCTGTATATGATACATCGTGCCGAGCGCGCGGCGGAGCTGATATACGCCATGAAGAGCAGGCGCATTGAGCCAAAGATAATGCGCACAATTCAGGCGCGTGAGCAGACCGACCCGAGATACGTCCTCATCGCAGGAAAAAAGGACGCAAAGGCCGGCTTAAAGCTCATGCACCCGCTCATAATATACGGCGAAAACGGCAGATATACGCATGAAATGAACGAGATATACCACAGAGAGGAAGAAAATGGATAAGGGAACGCTTTATATCGTCGCCACGCCCATAGGCAACCTGGGCGACATCACTCTGCGCGCGATTGAGACATTAAAAAACGCGGACGTCATCGCGGCGGAGGACACGCGGCATACGCTCAAGCTGTTAAACAACCTCGGCATAAAAAACAGGCTGGTGAGCTTTTTCGAGCATAGTCCGGAGGCTAAGGCGCAAGAGATCATCTCCATGCTGGAGGAGGGAAAGAGCGTCGCTTTAGTCTCGGACGCTGGTATGCCCCTGATATCCGACCCCGGCGCGCCGCTCACGAGACTTTGCGCCGAGCGCGGCATCCCCTTTACGTGCGTCCCGGGCGCATGCGCCGCCGTCACTGCCGCCGTGTTATCCGCCCTGCCCACGGAGAAATTCACGTTCGAGGGATTTTTACCCAAGGATAAAAAGGAGCGCAAGGACGCGCTTTTACACGCGTTAAAATGCGAATACACCACCATTCTCTACGAAAGCCCGCACGCCATAAAGCGCACGTTATCCGATATCGCCGCGCTCTATCCCGAAAGGCGGATCTCGATATGCAAGGAGCTGACAAAGCTGCATGAAAGCGTACTGCGCGGGAGCGCCAAGGAGCTTTCTGGCAAATTCTCCCAAATAGACGAAGTTCGCGGGGAGTTCGTGATAGTCATCGAGGGCTGCCCCATACAAAAGCGCAAGCTTACAGACGAGGACATCCTCTCCATGCTTAATGAAAAGCTGATTGCGGGCTTAAAGCCCAAGGAAGCAATAAAACAGACCGCCGCGCTGCTTGACGCGGGCAAAAACCGGGTATACTCTTTATACACGGATAATTTTGACTGATGAAATTTTTTCGATATGCGTTGCAAAAACAACAGAAAGCGAGGGGCGGTTATATTATAATAATATTGACAAAAGAGCATGTCGGGATATGAAAAAAAATACTATAGAAATCTCCTGACAAAGCTCGACACTCATTGACAGTTCTATACTATTTCAATATAATATAATATGCTGAATTTATGATTTTGGAAGGTGATTTTATGCGAAACGAATGGACAGATTTTGTAGGCGGACTTTGGGAAAACGAAGTAAACGTGCGTGATTTCATACAGAGAAACTACACGCCCTACTCCGGAGACAGCTCCTTCCTCGAAGGACCTACCCAGAACACGACCGATCTTTGGGATCAGGTCATGGAGCTTACCGCAAAGGAAAGAGAAGCGGGCGGCGTGCTCGATATGGATACTAAAATAGTCTCCACGATAACCTCTCACGGCCCCGGATATCTCGATAAGAGCAAGGAGACTATCGTAGGCTTCCAAACGGATAAGCCCTTCAAAAGGTCCTTACAGCCCTACGGCGGTATAAGAATGGCCAAGCAGGCCTGCGCCGACAACGGCTATACTCTCGACCCTGAGATCGAGAAGTTCTTCACTATCCACAGAAAGACACATAACGCGGGCGTTTTTGACGTATACACCGATGAAATGCGCCGCTGCAGAACAAACCACATAATAACCGGTCTTCCCGATGCATACGGCAGAGGAAGGATCATAGGCGACTACAGAAGAGCCGCACTATACGGCATCGATTACCTCATCGCCGATAAGCAGGCTCAGAAGGACTCCATGGGCAGCGTCATGACGGACGAGGTCATTAGAGACAGAGAAGAGATCGCCGAGCAGATCAAGGCGTTAAAGGACTTAAAGAAGTTAGCTGAATCCTACGGCTGTGATATCTCCCAGCCTGCATCCGACGTAAAAGAGGCTATTCAGGCGCTCTACTTCGCATACCTCGGCGCGGTCAAGGAGCAGAACGGCGCGGCTATGTCCTTAGGCAGAACGTCCACCTTCCTTGACATCTATGCTGAAAGAGACTTAAAGGCGGGTAAATACACCGAAAAGCAGATACAGGAGTTCGTCGACCACTTCATCATGAAGCTGCGTCTCGTCAAGTTTGCGAGAACTCCCGACTACAACGCAATATTCGCGGGCGACCCCACTTGGGTCACCGAATCCATCGGCGGCATGGGCATCGACGGCAGACCCATGGTGACAAAGATGAGCTTCCGTTACCTTCAGACGCTCAACAACTTAGGCCCCGCGCCCGAGCCGAACATGACCATCCTCTGGTCCACCAGACTGCCCGAGAACTTTAAGCATTTCGCGACCGCGATCTCCATAAAGCACTCCGCAGTTCAGTATGAGAACGACGACCTCATGAGGCCCACTCACGGCGACGATTACGGCATTGCATGCTGCGTATCTTCCATGAAGATCGGCAAGGAGATGCAGTTCTTCGGCGCAAGAGCTAACCTCGCAAAGTGCCTGCTCTATGCTATAAACGGCGGCGTGGACGAGGTCACGGGTACGCAGGTCGCGCCCAAATTCGTCCCCGTACAGGGCGACGGCGCTCTCGATTACAACGACATCCGCACAAAGTATCATGAGATGATGTCCTGGCTTGCTGGCGTATATGTAAACACGTTAAACGTCATTCACTACATGCACGATAAGTACTGCTATGAGCGCATACAGATGGCATTCCACGACAAGAACATCACGAGATGGTTCGCTACCGGCGTCGCAGGCTTATCCGTCGTCGCGGATTCTCTTTCTGCAATCAAGTACGCAAAGGTCTATCCCGTAAGAAATGAGAACGGCATCGTTGTCGAATACAAAATAGAGGGCGATTTCCCCAAGTACGGCAACGACGACGACAGAGTCGACTCCATCGCTCACGACATTCTCCACGAGTTCATCGAGCTGGTTCGTTCTCACAAGACCTACAGAAACGGCATCGCGACGACCTCCGTACTCACGATAACCTCTAACGTGACCTACGGCAAGAACACGGGCTCCACTCCGGACGGCAGAAAGAAGGGCCAGCCCTTCGCGCCCGGCGCAAACCCGATGCACGGAAGAGACTCCAACGGCGCTGTCGCCTCCCTCGCATCCGTTGCGAAGCTCAACTGGGAAGACGCACAGGACGGCATCTCCAACACGTTCTCCATCGTTCCCGACGCTCTCGGCAAGGTTGAGGATGAAAAGGAAAGCAACCTCATGGCGCTCATGGACGGCTATATCAAGAAGGGCGGCTTCCATCTCAATGTCAACGTATTCAACAGAGACACGTTATTAGACGCTCAGAAGCATCCCGAAAAGTATCCTCAGCTCACCATAAGAGTTTCAGGATATGCCGTAAACTTCATCAAGCTCACCAAGGAGCAGCAGGATGAGGTCATCGCGAGAACGTTCCACGAGAGGATGTAATGAAAGGACGTATTCATTCCTTAGAGAGCTTCGGCACGGTCGATGGCCCGGGCGTAAGGTTCGTGGTATTCTTTCAGGGTTGCCCCATGCGCTGCGCATACTGCCACAATCCCGACACGTGGGATAAAAACGGCGGTACGCTCATGGAGGCATCCGAGATAATCGACCGCGTCGTGCGAAACATAGAATTTTACACCACCGGCGGCTTAACGGCTACCGGCGGTGAGCCTCTTTGGCAGATGGATTTCCTCATCGAGCTGTTTACGCTCGCCAAGGAACACGGCATCCACACCACGCTCGATACCTCCGGCATAACTTTTAGCGAAAAGAACAAGCCAGCGTTTGACAGGCTCATGCAGGTGACAGATCTCGTAATGCTGGATATTAAGCACATGTTTCCAGAGGAGCACAAAAAGCTCACGGGACATTCGAGTGAAAGCGTGTTCGCGTTTGCGGACTACCTTAAAGCCCTCGATAAGCCCGTCTGGATACGCCATGTCGTCGTCCCCGGCATAACCTTCGACGAAAAGGAGCTTACCGCTCTCGGCAAATACCTAAAGACGCTCACCAACCTCAAAAAGCTCGAGATACTGCCCTACCACTCAATGGGTAAGGTCAAATACGAAAGCCTCAATATCCCCTACCCCCTCGCCGATACCCCCCAGCTCACAAAAGCCGAGGCAAAACAGGCGGAGGAGATTGTGAGGAGGGAGATGGAGTGACGGAAACCTCCGATGTCAACTTGTTCATCGGAGGTTTTTCATATCTAATATTCAATTTGTCGTTTTAAATCAGAAAACCTTCATAATTGTTTTCATCCAAGGTTTTTATAACGGGTCGAAATAAACATCTCCGTCTACCGGGATTGTAAATATGCCTGCATATACAGCTTCAAGGAAACTCATTTATTCTTCTATTGCCATTTTTCAAATCTTCATGTGAACATCTTTCATATGAACGTGGCGTATGCGTCTGACATTTTTTAAGCATTTTTTCTGTATCATTTCCCGCACATATCATATGACCAATACAGAACACTAAAATATCAAATCAGAATCCGTTAAATCCATTAGACGATCTATTTCATCCTCCGTTTGAATTTCCGTTCCCTTATGATGGTTCACACAGAAGTATTGACCTCTTTTCCTGGCCATTCCCCCCATTTGGTTATAGTCTTTAGCAAGCGTACTCCATTGCTTATCAGCAAATATCGGTTTATTCTCTACAAAAACCGCAATTGGCTGAATCTGTAATGAATTACCCTGTCCAGATACCCCGATTATATTTCCACCCAGTGCTTTCATTTTATCACTTTGTTTGCGGAACAATTCTATATTGTCCTCAAAAGATCTGCTTGTAAAATAGGTGGGAAACCATTCATTACATGCGACTAGGCCTCTTTTATCTAAGAGTAGCTTTAATTCCTTTGGATCCTTAAGAAATTTATTTCCAATTTCACAACCATGATAACTTTCCGCCATCTTGTCGTCAATGCGTGCTAAAAAGGGGGTATCTCCTCCCAGTTCGGGCAAGTGATCATTGATCCATACAATAGGTGATATGCCTATTTTTACTTTGTCGGGATCAAACATTGTTTTTCTCCTTATGCATCAAATCATGCACGCAGCTTTTTGCGCTTGTTCAATTGCACTTAAAAGATTTCCAACCTTTAAAGAATCTCCTATATTGACTACCGGAATGTTATGTTCTTGCAGTTTTTTATAGAGATTATCTTCCGAAATATAGCCTATTGCCATTACTATTGTGTCAGCACTGATTGCTTTCTCGCCCTCCTGTGTTTTTAAGATTGCAACATCGCCCTCCAGCCTTTCAACACTCGCTTCAGTCAATACATCGACACTATATTTATCAAGCAAATCTCTCAGCATATCAGAGTTAGCGCGGCAAAGTCCTTTTGTCGATAGGATATTCGGCAACACTTCCACAACTGTCACAGATTTGCCCTTCTTTGCCAAATCATATGCTATCTCACATCCAGTAAGCCCTCCACCGACGATCACTACTCTGCTTCCTATTGGTTTACGTTCCAATAAAACATCTATAGCAGTCAACAGATTTTCTTCAGATGCTCCATCGATCTTTGTGCGCCTTTCTTTAGAGCCGGTCGCAGTCACAACCATGTCAAAGGCACGCAGCATTTCCAAATTTGCCGCCATGTTCAATTTAACATTTATATTTAAGTCAATCATTTGCTTTCGATACCACGAAAGCAATTTTTTATCGGCTTCCTTAAACTCTGGAGCTGCCGCTGCAATAAATACTCCGCCCAATACATTTGCTTTCTCAAACAGAGTAACATGATGGCCTCTCTTCGCTAATATTCTCGCCGCTTCCATGCCGCCAATTCCGCCGCCAACTACAGCAACATTGCATTTCTTTTCTGCTATTCCGTAGTGATCCTCATTTTCTTGTCCTAATTGCGGATTCAAAGCACACGTCATTGATTGCCCTAAAAATGTCCTTAAGCATCCTGCCTGACATGCAATACATGGACGAATATCGTCAATTTTGCCATCGCGCACCTTGTTTGGCCATTCCGAATCAGCCAGCAGTGCTCGACCTAAAGCAATTCCATCAACGATGCCGTCACGTACAGCATATGCTGCTCGCTTCGGGTCATCCATTCGCCCTGCGCAGTATACCGGAATTCCAACGCTTTGCTTTATAATAGCAGCATCGTCTAAATTGCATAACTGCCCCATATACATCGGCGGATGAGCCCAATACCACGAATCATATGAGCCATTATCTGTGTTTAAGGCATCATACCCCATTTGTTCCAGCAATTTTGCCGCTTTTATAGCTTCATTGCGATCACGTCCAAACTCAGGCCCTGAATCACCCGGCAATCTGCCTTTATTCCAATCCTTCATCTTGCTTTCAACGCTAAATCTAATAATAACGGGATATTCTTTCCCGCATGCATCTTTTATTGCTGTTAAAATCTCTTTAGCAAATCTAAGCCTGTTTTCCAAAGACCCGCCGTATTCGTCTTTTCTTTTGTTGATAGATGCAATAGAAAATTGATCCAACAAATAGCCCTCATGCAGCGCATGAACTTCTATTCCGTCGAATCCTGCTTCTTTTGCCACACATGCCGCTTTTGCGAATCCAGATACCAAACGTTTTATGTGTTCCTTTGTTATTCCCTTATGCTTTATTTGAGGAATAAATACATTCGGCGTGTTGTCAGAAGGCGCTACCATCTGAATGGCGGGCGCCTCCTTTGCATTGTCTTTTGTTATTTGTAAATTACGACCCACACCAGCGGATAATTGTATGAATACTTTTCCTCCATAGGAATGAATTTTATCCGTCATCTTTTTAGCCGCAGGAACAAATATGTCTCGATCACTATCGAACAACGTTCCATCCCCGCGTTCCACCAGTGTGCATCCGGTCACAACAAGGCCAACACCACCGCGTGCCCGTTCTTTTAAAATGTTTGCATTTCTCTCGTTAAACTTTCCGTTCACCACGAACGGCCCTGGATCCATAGCGCACTGAAGTATTCTATTTTTAACTTCAATTTGGCCTATGTTAATTGGTTCAAATAATGAACTGTAGTCGTTCCTTGTCATCCCGGATGCCTCCTTCGAAATACTCTTATTTACATTGCAGATTTTTTGTTTGTAGCTACATCCATCCAAACTGCAAGAAGCAAGACCATGCCCTTTACAATATACTGGAATGTGTTATCAAGGTTCATAAGTGACATTCCATTATCAATAAACGTCATGATTAAAGCGCCGATTAAAGCTCCAAATACACTGCCTTCGCCGCCCATCGTACTCGTTCCACCTATAATAGCAGCCGATATTGCGTCAAGTTCCATGCCATCTCCGGCAGCTGCCGTTCCAGCATTCTGCCTTGCTGTAAAAATTATACCACTTACAGCAGTCATAGCACCCATAAGAACAAATAATGCAAATACTTTTTTCTTAATATTAATACCGGAAAGTCTTGCAGCCTCAATATTTCCGCCTATAGCATAAATGTGTCGTCCAAATGCAGTATTAGAAGATACAAAGCTGAATAGAATAGCCAGCACCATCACTATAATCAGCGCATACGAGATTCCCTTATTGAGAGCGAGGATCAACATAATACCAAGTATCGCTACGCATACTACAATCATTTTCGTTGTTGCAAACCAAGCAGGCGTTATATCTAAACCAGATCTCTTTCTGGATTTACGCTTACTTGTCTCGTTAAGAATAAATGCAACACACATTATAACTGCCAATACCATCGTTAACGCATTGAATCCTTCATTTCCCGAAAGAGACGGCAAATATCCCTGTCCAATCGCTTTAAATCCATCGGCAAGAGGCGCTATTGTCTTTCCCTGTGTAATTCCCAATACTATTCCACGGAAAATCATGCTTCCTGCCAGAGTAACTATAAATGACGGTACACCACGATATGCTACCCAGAAGCCCTGCCAACAACCGATTGCAACACCTGTTAACAGTGTTACCAATATTGTCGGCACTGCTCCCCAACCAGCATTAACCATTAACGTTGCTGCAACTGCCCCCGTTAATCCAATACCTGAGCCTATTGATAGGTCCATATGCCCGGCTACTAATACCAGCGAAACGCCAATTGCCGCAACAGCTACAGCTGAAGCCTGCAAAAAGAGGTTAGATATGTTCTTTGACGAAACAAATGTTCCTCCAGTCAGTATAGAAAAAATAATTGCCAAAACGATCAATACACCAATCATGGTATACTGACGCATATTCTTTTTTAGTTCATTTTTTATAAGAAGATTCTTATTCATTGTTTATTCACCCCCGGTCGCAAAGTACATAACTGTTTCTTGAGTCAGATCTGTGTTATCCAGTTCCGCCGCAATTTTTCCTTCATGCATGATTATAACTCTGTCGCTCATTCCTAAAACCTCAGGAAGCTCTGATGATATCATAATTACGCATACGCCGCTACTTACAAGACGGTTCATTATTTTGTATATTTCATATTTTGCACCTACGTCTATTCCTCGAGTAGGTTCATCTAATATCAGAACACGCGGTTCCGTCAACAGCCATTTTCCTAAAACAACCTTTTGCTGATTACCTCCAGACAAGTTTACAACAAGCTGTTCATTGGACGGTGTTTTAACTTTCATGTCTTCCACCATTCTGTCTACAGCCTTAATTTTCTGAACATTGTTAATGACACCGCATTTGGTTATTTTATCAAGACTAGCTATTGTCATATTGTCAAGAATATCCATCCTCAAGTTCAAACCATAGCGTTTTCTATCCTCTGACACGTATGCAATGCCGTGTTTAATTGCAGCTCGCGGTTCATTTATATGAACCGGTTTACCGTCAATGCAAATTTCTCCTTTGGTATATCCTTTATAACAACCGAAAAGCGATAATGCAAGTTCTGTTCTTCCTGCACCCATCAGACCCGCTATGCCCAGCACCTCGCCTTTTCGTATTTCAAAGTTTACATCATCTACAAGTTTGCGCGTCGGAAGCTCCGGATCTGTGACTGTCCAGTTGCTTACTTTAACAATAACGTCTCCCGGAACATGGCTTTCTTTGGGGAAGCGATCTGTAAGCTCGCGTCCGACCATGTGCGCAATTATTTCGTCCTCTGTAAACTCTTCCTTTTTCTTTGTTATTACTACAGAGCCGTCACGTATTATCGTAATGCGATCTGCCAACGCAAAAACTTCGTTTAGTTTATGCGTAATAAAGATACAGGTAACACCGCTTTCACGCAGCCTCCGTATTATTCCAAATAGATTTTCCGACTCTGCCTCTGTAAGCGGCGCTGTCGGTTCGTCCAGGATCAATACTTTTGTATTTTTAGAAATGGCTTTTGCAATCTCTACCAATTGCTGTTGACCAATTCCCAGTTGAATTACCGGTGTGAGAGGATCTATATCCATTCCCACCATCTCTAAATATTTTTTTGCTTGTTTAATTTGCTCTTCTTTATTAATAAAGCCCGCTTTATTTTTCTGCTCGTTACCGAGAAAAATATTATCTGCAATGTCTAAAAGTTTGCACAGCGCTAATTCCTGATAAATGATTTGTATTCCTGCATCTTCACTTTCTCTGATGCCGGCAAAACGCATTTCCTCTCCGTTCATCCGGAAAGTGCCTCCGTACGTCCCGTATGGATAAACACCGCTTAAAATCTTCATCATTGTTGATTTTCCTGCGCCGTTTTCTCCGACTATTGCTAATATTTCACCACGCTCTACGTTGAGGGTAATATCGCTCAGGGCTTTTACACCTGGAAATTCTTTTGAAATACTATCCAGTTCAAGTATGTTGTCCATATCACTGCCCCCTTATCTATTATGCGCCATGTTTTATCATGGCGCACATACTATCTTTAATTTTCATTGCCTCATTATACACTTGCAATGATTATTACACTACATTAGTTACTTTATTCCAAGTTCTTCTTTGCTGAAATATTCTGTATCAATCAGGATTTCCTGAATGTTGTCTTTGGTTACTACAGTATTAGGAATCAGGAATGCAGGAACGTCCTTTGTTCCATTATTAAGTATTTCAGGCGTCTCAGGCTTTTCGCCCTTCAGCAGTGCATCACCAACCTCAACCGCTTTTGCAGCAATTTGGAATTTATTCTTGAGGAGCGTCATAGTCTGGGTTCCTTCTAAAATTCTCTTAGCAGCAGCCAACTCGCAGTCTCCACCGGTAACAACAACTTTGCCATCCAGACCCTGTGCAGCAAGCGCTTCTATTGCACCGCCTGCTGTTCCGTCATTTGTACATACAACTGCTGCGATATTATTGTTATTCTGAGTAAGTGCATTTTCTGTATGCTTTACAGCTTCTGTAGGATCCCAACCTTTGCAGAACTGATCGCTGACAATCTTATAGCTTCCATCATCAATTTTACTCTGCATTGCTGCCATAGCTGTGTCGCGATACAGCTGTGCATTTGTATCAAGGGAATCTCCCGTCAAAACAATTATATTACCAGAATCAACATTTTCCATAACAAACTCACCAATCTGAGTTCCGCAGCTATTGTTATCGTCGGAGACTAAATAGTCTAAATCGCCGCCCATTACTCTTACGTATGATATTACCGGAACACCTTCAGCATGCGCTTCTTCAACTATCTGGGCAGAAGATGTTGCATCAACCGGACATACTACCAGCAAATCAGCACCGTTTGCAAGCATATTCTGGCACTGCTCCAGCTGCTTGTTCGCATCATCATTAGCTACGAGATTACCTACTACTTCATATCCTAGCTCTTTAAATCCCTTTTCCATTAACTCAGCTTCTTCGGGAAATCTGTTTACCGTACTTGTCGGTATTGAAATACCCACCTTTTTTCCGCCACCGGAATTTGCGGTAGACTGTGTTGCGCCTGGATCAGTTGAGTTATTAACTCCTGCGTCACCACATGCCACAACGGCAAATGCCGCCATCATCAGCACTAATACCAACGCTATTCCTTTTACTATTTTACTCATTTTTTCCTCCTAATTCTAATTATTGTATTTCCTTGTTTAAATAAGTCTTATTAAATCGTATTAGTATGTTATTTTCCTTCTTTTTTCTTATTAATTTTTTTTATTTAAAATTATTCCACCCCACGCCTCTTAATCAGGTATAATCCATGCATCTCTTTATTTCCAGTTATAAAATACTGAGACTATATCTATATCAGATTTGGCGTATTCAAATGATGTTGTATATTTGTGGTAGTCCATAGCGATCGCCTTCCACATAATGATTTTTTTCTCATTTTCTCTGTAAAGCGTATCGCTATGGACTTTTTAGACATTCACTTTAATTTTAGAAAGCCTAAAATTTATAATAAGGTGAAAAAAATTAGAAAGTCATAACAACCTTTACTGCATTGTTCTTGGGATCCCTCGCAAACGGGAATGCCTTTTCGATTTCATCGAATTTAAACGTATGCGTAACGATAGGCGTAAAATCAATCTTTGCCTGATCAATAAAGCGTATGCATCTGTCCCAAACATTAGGTGAACCATTGCTGCCGATCGCTCTTATACCACGCTTCTGGAATACACCAAGTGAAACAGAAACTTCTTCAAAGCTTATACCGATAAAGCATACACGACCGCCGTTCTTAACTGCATCAAAGGTCTGTGCCTGAACTGCCGGACGACCAGAACACTCCACTACTAAATCAGCACCATATCCATTAGATAACTTCTTAATCTCTTCGATGACATTCTGCGTTGTGGGATCAAGAGTTACATCAGCACCCATTTTCTTGCAGATTTCTCTTTTAAATTCAACAGGCTCTACAACTATCGTAAAAGCGCCCATTGCATGGCTAACTGCAGCTGCACATGCTCCGATGGAACCGCCGCCGTAAATCACGCAAATATCAGAGGGATCCACACCGCCTGCCTCACGGAAGCCTTTGTATGCAATACTAAATGTCTCAACCATCGCACCGGTTATATTGTCCATAGTATCCGGGATTTTATGCAGCCAACCAGCATCCGCCTTTACGTATTCCGCATCAGCGCCATCCTGCGTAAAGCCAAAGTGATTAGCATCCGGACAAAAACCTGCGATTTCCTGACATACAGGGCAGGTTCCACAACCAATGTTGCACTCACCTACAACTCTATCTCCAATCTTTAAAGACTTGACATTTTCGCCCAGTTCAACTACTTCTGCACAAAATTCGTGTCCAGGTATTATGGGGAAATGTAAAGGTAGAATATACTTTCCCGCCATTAAATCGTAGTCAGAGTGGCAAATGCCGCTGGCAAGTGTCTTCATCAGTACCTCGTTAGGTCCGATTTTAGGAACATCAACTTCCAACAAACCATGTTTATTAGGTTCTGTAATAACAAATGCTTTCATACTATTCCTCCTAATTTGTAATTATATATGCCGGCCCCCATATGGCGGTCGTTCGTCCACCTTAATACTTCCAGCAAGCCACAGGCTCTGCGCAGGGGAACTTCGTGATGACACGGCAGCCATCCTTAGTTACAACGAGCTGTTCCTCGAGTCTTGC
>CAKROK010000015.1 GCA_934373295.1 uncultured Christensenellaceae bacterium
GCAAGACTCGAGGAACAGCTCGTTGTAACTAAGGATGGCTGCCGTGTCATCACGAAGTTCCCCTGCGCAGAGCCTGTAGCTTGCTGGAAGTATTAATAACGAAGAGCGTTATAATATTGGGAATTAAAACGAATTATATAAAATGAAAAAAGGAGGTGCGATATTTGGATCCGATTATCAGCGTAAAAGGAATCGATAAGAAATTCGGCGATTTTTATGCTTTAAAGAACGTAAGTTTGGATATTTACCCGGGTAAGGTAAACGTTCTTGTCGGCGAAAACGGCGCAGGCAAGTCTACGCTGATGAAGATACTCTCCGGTGTTTATCATAATGACGGCGGTCAGGTATTTGTAGACGGCAAGGAGGTTGACATCACTTCGCCAAAAATGGCGGAGGAACTGGGCATTGGAATAGTTTATCAGGAACTTAATCTTGCTCAAAAGCTCACCGTTGCAGAGAATGTCTTCTTAGGCGATGCGTTAAAGACCAAAGGACTGCTCGTAGACTGGAAGAGTATGCGCGAAGAGGCGGTTAAAAACGTCAAGGAATTAGCGGGTCTCGATATCGACCCTGACGAACTGATATGCAACTTAGGTGTCGCATATCAGCAGCTCATAGAGCTGACCAGGGTCATGAGAAAGGGCTTCCGCGTGCTTATAATGGATGAGCCAACGGCTGCTCTTACGGAAAGCGAAATTCAGAAATTATTTGAGACCGTGAGAAAGCTGCGCGACGATGGTGTTGCGATAATCTA
Organism: uncultured Christensenellaceae bacterium; assembly: GCA_934373295.1. Taxonomy (GTDB): domain Bacteria; phylum Bacillota; class Clostridia; order Christensenellales; family Christensenellaceae; genus HGM11616. The sequence goes on from CAKROK010000015.1 coordinate 755, forward strand.
TATTTCTCACAGACTCGAGGAAATAGCCCAAATTGGCGATTATATCAACGTCCTGCGTGACGGACAGTTCATAGGCTCGAGAGAGGTTAAGGATGTCAGCATGGACGAGATAATTTCCATGATGGTCGGAAGAAGTATCGAGGATAAATATCCCAAGGCGGATTTCTCGAGTATACCCAAGGAGGAGATTTTAAGAGTAGAAAATCTTTCGAGAAAAGGCGTTTTTGAAGACATTAGTTTTACGCTCAGAAAGGGTGAAATACTCGGCTTCGCGGGTCTTATGGGCGCGGGGAGAACGGAAATCGCAAGAGCGATATTCGGAGCGGATAAGCTTACAAGCGGTAAAATCTTTGTAAACGGCAAAGAGGTAAAAATAAAGTCCACAAGAGATGCTATAAAAAATGGCATAGCACTTTTGACAGAGGACAGAAAAAACCAAGGCCTTATTTTAGGAAGAGACCTTGTGGAAAATACAACGCTTGTAAGAATGGACAAGGTTTCAAATAAGATAGGTGCCGTCAGCAAGAAAAAAGAAATTGCTGTCATGGGCGAATATATGAAAAAGCTCAAAATTGCGGCATCTAGCGAGTTTATCCCGGCGGGTAGTCTTTCCGGAGGAAATCAGCAGAAAGTAGTCATTGCAAAGTGGTTGTTTGCGGATTCCGACATAATTATATTTGACGAACCCACAAGAGGAATTGACGTCGGCGCAAAAACAGAGGTTTATAATCTGATAAACGAGTTTATTTTAGCAGGCAAGGGTGTTATCGTCATATCATCTGAGCTTCCTGAATTGCTCGGTGTATGTAACAGAATCATAACAATCGCCGACGGCGAGATAACCGGTGAATTTAGCAACGAGGTCGATCAGGAAACGCTGCTTGCCGTTATGATAGGAGGAAAAAAGTAAATGGAAGAAAAAGTGACAAAGACAAAAAAGAAGAGCATATTTAAAAATAATCTTATCGCGCTTTTGATAATAATAGCAGCGATGGTAGTCATCCTTTCGCTGGTGACCGACTTCTTCTTTTCAGTAGATAATCTTTCCGCAGTAATGACGCAGATGGCGCTCACGGGTATTTTGGCTGTTGGCATGACCTTCTGTATAATTACCGAGGGCGTTGACCTCTCTGTAGGAAATGTGCTTTCATTGGTCGGTATAGTATTGGCAATCTGTCTTAGAGCAGGCGTTCCGCTTATATTCTCAATACTTATAGCGATTTTGACGGGATGTCTTTGCGGATTTGTAGTAGGAATCTTAGTAGCTAAGGGTAATCTGCCTGCGTTTATCGCAACTTTGGGTATGATGAACATTGCCCAGGGCGTATCGCTTGTAATATCAAACGGCTCGTCTATATATGGATATACGAGCGCACTCGTAGGAGTAGGTTCGGGTAAGATAGCATTTATACCGATAACGTGGCTTTTCATGGTAGCGTGCTTCGTGCTTGGATGGTTTGTTCTTCAACACACTAGGCTGGGAAGATACGTTTATATGGTAGGCGGTAACCAGGAAGCTTCAAGACTCTCCGGCGTAAACGTAGCTATGGTTAAGACTGTCGTGTTTACGATAAGCGGACTATGTGCAGGTATTGCAGGCGTGCTCATGACAGGCAGACTTAACTCCGCAGACCCGAATGCAGGCAACAACATGCAGATGGATGCGATAGCGGCAGCAATAATCGGCGGAACGAGCATGAGCGGCGGCGAAGGTAAGGTAATGGGTACATTCCTGGGTGCTATCATAATGGCTATCGTTAAAAACGGTATGATACAGCTCGGCCTTTCATCCTATCCGCAGCAGATAGTAGTCGGTGCGATAATCATACTCGTCGTACTGCTCGATATGCTCAACAAAAAGAAGAACAAAAAATAATAAATAGAAAAATAAAGAAAAGGAAGTTATTAAATGAGCAAGTATAAGTATAAGACAAGCGTAGAAGAAGTTCCGAAGCAGACTCAGCTTAGAGGCGAAGATGGCTGGAATAGGATGCAGGTTCAGTTTGTAATCAATAAGGATTCTCTCGGATCTCAGTTAGCCATGATGGGTCACACTATATTCCCGCCCAACGGAGCGAGCCACGAACTTCATGTACATGAGAATGCAGAAGAGCTCATGTATATAATGCGCGGTCATGGTCAGGCGACGATAGGCGACGAAACGTTCGAGTTTAAGGCAGGCGATCTGCTCTTTGCTCCTGTAAACTGCCCCCATATCGTGGCGAATACCGATCCTGAAGAGGAAATGGAAATGCTTTGGGTTTACGGTGGTTGTAATACGCTGGAAGGCTCCGGCTACAAACACTGCAAATAAAAAAACACTTACACAAGATTTAGGAGGAACAAAATGAAAAAGTTAGTAGCAATCGTTCTCGCATTATTAATGCTTGCGATCGTAGTTGTCGGCTGTCAGACCGGCGAGCCCGCCAAGACAGACAATCCTGCAAAATCGGAGCAGCCTGCTGATTCAAAGGATCCCGCTGAAAGCAAGGGACCCGATATTCAGGGCGGCGATGATGTGACACCCGCTAAGGAAGGAATGAAGTTCGGCTTAGTTGTAAAGAACCTTTCCAATCCTTACTTTGTAACCCTTGCCGATGGAGCGAAGGAAGCGGCGAATAAGCTCGGTATAGACCTTGATGTTCAGGCAACTACCGATGATACTCAGATAAATGAGCAGATCAACATCTTAGATACGATGGTAACTCAGAAGTATGATGCTATACTCTGCATACCGCTCAACAACGTTTCCGTTGTTCCGTGGGTCGTAAGAGCTAACAAGGCGGGCGTACCCGTAATCAACCTTGACACTGCGTTTGATGAAGATGAGATGAAGGCTCAGGGCGCTTCCGTAGTATGTAAGATATTCACGGATAACATTTCTGCTGGTGAAGAGGCGGCCAAGGCTATCGTAAAGGCTCTCGACGGCAAGGGAAAGGTTGCAATGCTCGAAGGTACCTCCGGCGCAACCACCGCTGAGGACAGAAAGACCGGCTTTAACAATGTTATGAGCAAAGAGAGCGGCATTGAAGTCGTAGCATCAATGGAAGCTAAGTACAACAGAAACGAAGCGTACACTGTTATGACTAACATCCTTTCCGCAAATCCCGACCTTAATGCAGTATTCGCAGCCAATGACGAGATGGCCCTCGGCGCAATCGCAGCTATCAAGGAGCAGGGCAAGATCGACCAGATAAAGGTTGTTGGCGTAAACTACGGCGAGGAAATTCAGCAGGCTATGAAGGCTGGCGAAGCATTAGGTTCCGTCAATCAGGATCCCGCTTGGATCGGATATCAGGGCGTAATCTGCGCGAACAATTACTTAAAGGGACAGGATCTCGAGTACATCTATCAGTCTGAGAGCGTAATGATGTACGAGTAATCGAAAATATCAAAAAAACTAATCGACATTCTTTTCATTAAATAGGGACAACCGGAGGTCTTAAATGGCCTCCGGCGGTCTTGCAAAAGGAGAAGTCAATGGAGTATATCAAAGCGTTTTTGTCGCTGGGTACATATATCATCTTGCCGATAATGATGTTTGTGCTTGCGGTGTTCATGCGTGCAAAGCTGACAGAGGCTTTCCGCGGAGCGCTTTACATTGGAATTGCGCTGTTAGGAATCTCTATGATCTCTTCATACTTTCTTTCAAATGCCGCCCCGGTAATAGAGGGGATAAACGCCGCGTTAAATAAGAAATCGGCGATAACAGACGTTGGCTGGCCTGTGATAGCCATGCTTGCGTGGAATATGGAGACTACTTTGCTCATAGTCCCCATACATATATTGGTCAACCTTATAATGCTAAAGATTGGCTTAACGAGCAATATTAATGTAGACATATTTAACTTTTGGCACCTTGCAACTGCGTCCTTGTTTATAAAGTGCTTTACAGACAGCATAATTCCAGTAATAATAGCGGATGTGCTGATGTCAGTGATATTTATAAAGCTTACAGACTGGGCGAATCCGAGTGTTAAGGCGCTGTATGATATAGATGAAACGCAATGCATATCCACCGCAAATGGGCTTTGCTATATGCCGTTTGCGGTAGCGATAAACTGGCTTATTGATAAAATACCTTTTATGAAAAAAGTGTCCTTTAAGCCGGAGCGCATTGATAAAAAATATAGATTATTCATAGATCCAGGGTTTATTGCCCTAATAGTAGGCACGGTATTTTCTCTTGTCGCAGGGTTAGGCTTTTGGGGCAGCGTTACATTCGGAATGAAGCTCGCCGCAGTATTTGTGATACTACCTCTTGTAACGGGGCTCTTGAGAGAGGGATTTACACCCGTATCGCAGGCGACGGCGAAATTTGCCCAAAAGTACATTACAAAGGGGCGACCGGTATATGTGGGAGTAAATCAATTGATCACCGGAAATAATCCGTCGCTCATAATAACCACGATAATACTTATACCGATAATAGTTATTTTTGCGGCGGTAATACCCTCTGTTGGGATATTCCCGATGGGGGATCTTATGAACATTATAAGCATAGTGACAGTTATAGTCGCGGTCTCTAAAGGAGACGTGATCCGCTCGGTAATATCGAGCATACCTGTCGTAATATTAAACCTTTTTTGCGCAACCTATGCAGCTCAGTTTTATACACAGGCTGCGGCAGCTATGAATTATGACATGGGAGGCGTCACAGGCAGCTTTGCAGCAAGCCTTAACGGCAATATGTATGTAAGTCTGTGGATATCGGAAGCGTTTAAAGGCAATATATTGGCTATTTCACTTACGGCTGTTATAGCGGCCGGTGGGTGGCTCTGTTATAGATTTTACAAAAAACAACAGGAAAAATAGTGTATTCAGGAGGAAACCAAATGAAAGCTGCGTTGTGGTACGGCAGACAGGACTTGAGAGTAATGGATGTGCCCAAGCCTGTCCCCGCAAATGATGAAGTTGTTATTAAGGTAATGAGATGTGGCATATGCGGCACAGATCTTCACGATTATTTTGATGGTCCGCACAGCATACCGGTGGATGTTCCCGATCCGCTCACAGGCGTGACGGCGCCCGTAATTATGGGACATGAACTATGCGGCATCGTAACTGAAATCGGTAAAGATGTCGATGAGTGGAAGATAGGTGACAGAGTCGTCGTAGCACCGCTTTTGCATTGCGGCAAGTGCTATTTTTGTAAGAGAGGTCTCGAGCATCTCTGTGTGATTCAGGCGGGTCTCGGTCTTCAGACATATTGGGGCGGATTTGCTGAATACTGCTGCTTAAAGGACTATCAGCTGCGTCATATGCCCGATTATATGACATGGGATCAGGGTGCGCTTGTCGAGCCAACTAACCTTGCAATGTATGCGATAAAGAGATCTGGAATGCAGCCCGGCGACAATATTTTAATAACGGGTGGCGGCCCTATTGCACTCATGATATTAATGTGTGCAAACGCTGCCGGTGCAGGCAAGATCTATATGACTGAAAAGCATGATTCGCGTATGGCGCTCATGAAGGAGCATGGCGCGACTGAAATTTTCAATATTACAAAGACCGATCCTCTAAAGGAGATTTTAGACAGAACGGATGGCATAGGCGTGGATGTTGCTTTTGAGGTAACAGGTTCCCAGTCGGGCATGGATCTTTGTTTTGACGCATTGAGAAAGCGTGGAATGTACGTGCAGTATGGTCTAGCTACGGGAGAAAGAACTGTTCGTCCGTGGCAGTGGACGCTCAAGGATTTAAATATGTGTGGCCTGTGGTGTACAAATAACTACGACTATGACGGTGTTGTCCAGTTGGTGGCGGATAAGAAGATAGATTCCACGGCAATTGTAACAAAGCATATTGCACTTGATGATATCGTGAAAGAGGGATTTGAGTGCTTAAAGAGGGGCGATAAGACAAAGACGGATATGAAGATTCTCGTCTGCCCTAACGGAATGGAGGACTAATGATATGAAATGCAAACAGGCTTTTATGTATGGACCGTATGATTTAAGAATCGAAGAGGTAGAGCTTCCCCCGCTTAAGCCCGATCAGATTTTAATAAAGCTCAAGGCTTGCGGCATATGCGGATCGGATGTGGAGTGCTATGAAGGTAAATCCGCAGAGGGCAGATACGATATAGCTCCCTATACGCCCGGTCACGAGTGGGCCGGTGTTGCGGTTGAGGTTGGTTCCGCCGTAACGAGTGTAAAGCCGGGCAACAAGGTCGTAGGAGACTGTGTATTACCCTGCAATAATTGCGCTAACTGCAAAGACGGAAAAATGCCCTCTGCTTGTCTAAACATGAGAGAGGTCGGCTTTATGCCTAATTCTCCCGGCGGTATGGGCGAATATATGATTTTGGAAGAGGCATATACACATGTAATTCCCGATGATTGGGATTATGAGCTGGGCGCATGGGTTGAAACATTTAACGTAGGATACTGGGGCGTTTGGGGCAACGGCTGCTGCCCTGATGCTTCTGATGATGTGGCTATAATCGGCGGCGGCCCTATCGGACTTTGTGCAGCAATGGTAGCAAAGACCTCAGGCGCACAGGTTATCGTAATCGATCCGCTTGAGCAGAGAAGAGAGAACGCGCTTAAATATGGTGCGGATATAGTCTTAGACCCCACTGCCGGAAACATCGAACAGATGGTTAAGGACGTCACTAACGGAAGAGGCCCTTCTGTTGTGATAGAAGCGTCGGGCAACGACATAGGCATAGCATCTCTGTTCGATATAGCCGGTCATAATGCGCGAGTGGGTGTTGTCGGACATTCCATAGGAAGAAAGGTTCCTGTGGAAATCGGTAAGACCATTTGGAAGACTCTGCATATAACGGGTTCCGGCGGAACAAAGAATTGGTTCCCGAGGACAATTCGTTTCTTATCCAGAATAAAGGATAACTATGATTTTGCAGCGCTCAATACGCATCACTTTGATTTTGAGGATCTCAACGAAGCCATGGAGTTTGCTTGTAATCATAAGGATATCGCCCGTAAAGTCATGCTTACTTTTAAGGACTGAGTTGAGATGACTGGATTTAGGTATGCGGTTTCCGCGGCGGAGGTGGCGCCGGTAACAGCGCCGCTCCCGCTTACAGGCAAAATCGAAGATATAATCAGTACGGCAGCAGAGCTTGGCTATAATGGCATTGAGCTGCATACGCGCGAAGACGTGCCGTTTGACTATGACAATATAAATTTATGGCTTTCTCAACAGAATGTAAAGCTTGTAAATATAGTCACAGGCAGAATAAATACCGAGGGAAATCTAAGTCTTTTAGATGCGGATGGCGGCGCTAAATGCCTTGACGGCTTAAAGAAGTATGTCAATATGGCTGCGAAATTTGGTGCAGATATCGTTCTCGGATGGGCAAAGGGAAAAATATCGTGTGAAGACAAACGGGATGAAGAGCTTTGTCTTCTGGCGAAAAATTTAAAAGAACTTGCCGAATATGCCGAGAACAAGGGTGTAAAGGTGAATGTCGAGCTTATAAACCGCTATGAGACGAACATCTTTAACACTGTCGACGAGTTTTTGAACTTTATGCAGAAATACGATATTCCAAACTGTTATGCTCATATTGATACATTTCATATGAACATTGAAGAGGGGGATGTTCCTGCGGCGATTAAAAAGCTTGGTAAGTATCTCGGCTATGTGCATATTGCAGATAATCAAAGGCATTATCCCGGCTCGGGCAGTCTGGATTTTGAAGAATTGTTAAAGGTTTTAAAAGATGTTGGCTATGAGGGCTTTATAAATGTTGAGTGTCTGCCGATTCCGGGAAGGATTGAGGCAGCGCGGAGTGCAATAGACCACATGAAAATGATTGAAAGAAAAATATAAAGAGAGTAAAAGGAGATAATAAAATGTCAAAATGGCAGATTCCCGCTAAAGGCGGACATATGGAAGCAGCTGATGGCGTATACTATCAGAACATGACGAATAAGGACGTCGCAGAGAGATTAAAGAAAAACGATGTGATTTTGATTCCTGTCGGTTCGACGGAAAACCACGGACCGAATGCGCCTTACGGTGAAGATACATATCTCGATACGAGACTTTGCGAGCAAGTCGCGCTTGCGACGGGTTGTACGGTTGCGCAGCCTATATGGTATGGCTCACATCCCTATCACCATCTCGGAATGCCGGGCACTATAGTGATTCCTGAAGAAACCCTTGCGGATTATCTTTGCTATGTATTTGCCGGCTTCTGGAACGCAGGCTTCAGAAAGATGATCGTGGTTAACGGTCATGGTCAGGATTATGTTATTCCTCTTGCTATACATAAGTTCGGCAAGAAGTTCCAGGTTCCCGGTGTTATACTCTATGTTCATTTCTGGAACTGCGCCAAAGAGCTTCTCGATGTTGTGGAAAACGGCGGCCCTTATCAGACGCCCTTTATCCATGCGGATGAAGTTGAACAGAGCTATTCTCTCGCACTTTTCCCGGAATTTTGCAAACAGGAAAATGCAGTTGCAACAAAGCCTTCCCCCATGCTTCCTCCGGGACATATCAACAACTCCGCCGAGCGCGGCATAGGCCCCATAAAGTGGTATAATGCATATGGTTCTGTGGGCATGGAGTGCATTTGCACGCCCGAAGGTGTAATAGGCGATCCCACTTTAGCAGATCCTGAAAAAGCAAGACCGGCTATTGAGAGGACGCTTGATTATCTTGAAAAGTTAGTAAACGATATTCTTGAAAAGTATCCCGCCGGCGAGCTTCCGCCGATAGACAAGGTCACTATGAGAAAGCGTGAAGATATTGAGGCGGTTATCAAGGGGCCGAATAATGGCGGCCGCCACCTCTACACCCTCACCTACTAAAACACCCAACCCCCGTTCGGCTTATCCGTTCGGGGGTTTTTAAATGCGGGAGGAAAGATGAAAATCTTTCAAGAAAAGTGCGTAATGTATCTATATACAGTGTATAATCAAGATAAGAAACAAATAGGGGAGGAATATCATGAAAGCGACAGGGTGCATATCATTAATTTTGACGATTCTTCTCATTGCAATGGGCGCGATGGGGATTTGGGCGGAAACGGAGGTTGCCGATAAGAATGACACGAATTCCGTTGTCATTCGCATCAGCGAGGACGGGCTGCTATACGATTATACGCTTGATGTTGACGGAAAAACGTTTGGAAAGAGAGTTTATGATGGTGTACCCATCTTCGTTGAAAATGATCCGATTGAATTCAAGTGGGTAGAGATCGAGCAGGAGCAGGCCGACGAGCTATATGAACTTCTTTTAAAGTCGCGCGGATATCTCGACTTATCAGTGGATTCCGCCGCGTATGACACCATAACAGAGGGAGTTTTTTACGATTTAAAGTGGTTTTACACTTTTAAAAAGGATGCGATATCGGATGTGAAAAAGCAATGCGACGAAATTATTAAAAACGGCAAGGATATAATGGCTGAATGGCATTGATTTCTCTTGTCGCAGGCTGTTACGGGGCCGGTTCAGGTGATTCTATAGGTAAAAAAGGATATCAGACGCAAAGAGGCTATGCGACAAAATTGTTGAGGCTATGCGACAAAATTGTTGAACATGGCAAAGACATAATGGCTGAATGGTAGTGATTCCTCTTGCTGCGGGCTGTTACGGGACTGGCTCAGCTGATTCCATAGTAAAAAGCAGAATATCAGATGGATGTAAAAAGCTATGCGGTGAAACTGTTGAAAACGGGAGACAAAGAGTGCAAATGGCAATATGAGCAACAAAATGAGAAAGCCGCATTGACATTTTTTATGAGGAGTTGCCTTTTCATATGCCGATAATAGGCGGATTCATGTGATTCTAAAGTTAAATAAGAGCATGATATCAAATTTAGGGAAGCTGTGCTGCATAATTGCAGAAAAGTGCCGGAAAATACAGGAAAATCGAAAAAGAAAAGTAGGAGGAGCTGCAAAATGAAAAAAATCGGATTGATGCTTTTAGCGACGCTCTGTCTCGTTATGGGCTGCCAGAGCGCGGAAAAGTTGGATTGGGGACTCCCCGAGCAGGTGACGGAGGGACATATAAAGTGCATGGACAATCTCGTCGGCGCGACGACAGGCGCTGTGGAAAACTCGGAGATGATTGACGAGTGTGCTGAGTATTATCTGAGCTTATCGGATGAAAAAAAGACGGATATATGGCGGGATGTTCTCGCGTCATATGATAAGAACATCTTCTCGCTGGGCGAAAATGATAAGACGGCTTTCGGGCAGCTCATGACCGCCTTAGAACAATACGACGTTGCGGAGGGCGGAGATGAGATGGAGGAAAGCAAAAAGCTGCTTATATATTCGGAGGTCGCGTTTAATAAATTCGGCAATATGCAGAATATCGAGCTGACGAGCGAGCCGACAGTCGAGGAATATAAGGAGGTGTACTCGATTTTTTTGGAGTATATCAAAAAGCACGTGTAAAAATATGCATATTAATGAAATAAAATGCCTTAACATCCATGCGCACGGAAAGTCGGGAAACGGCTGTATCGTTTTGGTAGAATATAGCCACGGAAAGGGAGTGACACAATGGATTGGATACAGGGCATACAGCGGGCGATAGACTACGTCGAGGCGAACATTACCCAAAAAATCGATTTTGAAGAGGTGGCGAAGCAGGCCTATTCGTCCTCCTTTCACTTTCAAAGGGTGTTTGGAATACTCTGCGGGTTTTCGCTGGGCGACTATATCCGTATGCGCAGGCTGTCCCTCGCGGGGGAAGAGCTTTCAAAGGGCGATGCGAGGATAATCGACATCGCCATGATGTACGGCTACGATACGCCGGAGAGCTTTTCGCGCGCCTTTACCCGATTCCACGGAATTTCGCCGAGCGAGGCAAAGCACGGCGGCAATGTCAAGATATTCACCCCTCTGTCCGTAAAATTGACATTGACAGGAGGCAGCAAAATGGATTATAGGATCGAAAAGAGAGACGAATTTAAAGTCGTTTGCGTGAGAAAGAGAGTGAGCAAGCCGCAGTCGGCCAACGCGACGCAGGACATCAACGCCATGTGGCAGGAGGCGGGCGCGGACGGCACTATGCGCAGATTGATAGCGTGTATGCCCGAAAATCCCGTTATGAAAGGGCTATTGGGCATATGCTTTTCCAGTGAGCTTAACGCGAAGCACTTTCCATACGGCATAGGCGTGGAATACGACGGCAGGAAAGTGGACGACGACCTGGAGATAGTGACCATCCCCGCGAACACCTACGCCGTTTTCACGAGCAAGGGCAAAATGCCGGATGCGTTCATCGAGACGTATAATCGGATAGTGACGGAGTTTTTCCCGCAGAGTGCGCAGTATGAATATGCCGAAAATGTGGAGTTTGAGGTCTATTCCTCTCAGGATACGTCCGACCCGAATTATCAATGCGAGATTTGGATCGCGGTAAATGAAAAAAAGTAATGATCAGACTGTCGAAAAAGCTCGCCCTTCCGCCCTTTTTCTTCGACTCGGTTCAATCGACGTACTTAAGTACGCCTCATTCACCTCGCTCGAAAAATGCCGAAAAATCAAGCCTTTTCGGCAGCCTGATGGTTATTTCGCTTTTCGAAAACAATTATGAGAAAGGCGTTCTTAAACAAAAAAAGATTTTAACAGTATCAAAGGTCTGCTATATGCAGACCTATTTGACATTACATTAATCGGCAGATATAATTATATTGTATAAAAATAAATATGCGGGGGAACATCATGAAATACATGAGAATAACAAAAGAGAATATCGATAAGGAACATATATGCTGCGCAATGTCGGGCAAACAGAGCGCTTTGAAAAAGCAATGGATGAAAGAGCGCTTTGACGAGGGGCTTGTGTTTTACAGGAGCGAGGAGCGCGGAAAGTGCTTTATAGAGTATATCCCCGCGGAAAATGCATGGGTGCCCATCGACGCGCGGGGGTACATGCACATAAACTGCCTGTGGATAGCGGGTTTTATGAAGGGGCAGGGCTATTCCAACGACCTGTTGGATGAGTGTATTCGCGACGCGAAAGAGCAGGGCAAAGTCGGGCTGTGCATACTTTCGGCGCAGGGGTGCAAGCGCGAGTTTTTATCCGACCCGAAATACCTGGCGCATAAGGGATTTGCGGTCGCGGACGAGACGGACTGCGGGATAACGCTCATGTATCTGCCGCTTACTCCCGATGCTCAGCCGCCAAAATTTAAGGAATGTGCGAAGCATCCGCGCGCCGAGGACGGCGGTTTTGTGATATACTACACCGACCAATGTCCGTTTACGTATTATTGGGTACCGCGGGTGCAGGAGGTCGCGCGTGAGCACGCGATCCCGCTGAAAGTCATCCACATCACGGACAGACAGACCGCACAAAACGCGCCCATGCCCGTCACGACGTATGCGCTGTTTAAAGACGGAAAATTCGTGACGCAGGGCATACAGTCGGATAAAAAGTTCTTAAAGCTCGCGGGGGATATCGCAATGAACGGGGCGGATGAAATGTGCAAAAGACCCGATTTGACGAGAAAAATCAACGCAGATACCTTTCGGGAATATTATTATTTAAAGCAGGAGTTGGCCGAGTTTTGCAGGGAAAACGGACTGGCTGCGGGAGGCTCAAAGGCGGAGCTGACGGACAGAATAGCGCATTTTCTAAAGACGGGAGAGATTTTGAAGCCATCCGCAAAGAGCAGGAAAGCCGCCGAAATTGGTGCCATAAAGGAGGAAACGCCTATCGAGCCGAACATAGTCTGCTCCCAAAAGCATCGGGCGTTTTTTACGGAAAAGATCGGTAAGAGCTTTTCGTTTAACGTTGAATTTCAAAAGTGGCTGAAGAGCAATGCGGGAAAGACGTATGCGGACGCCATTCAAGCGTATCACGAGATCGCCCGCCGCAGGAAAAAAGGCAGCTCCCCAATCGACCGACAGTTTGAATATAACGCATATATCCGCGACTTTTTTTCGGATAATCACGAAAAAAGCCTAAACGACGCCATAACCTGCTGGAATTATAAAAAGAACAGACCCGGACATAACTGCTATGAGCGAAGCGACCTTGAGGCGCTGGCGGGGCATTGAGGAGCGGGGAGAATTATCAGGGGGCAATCTCTTTTATTTTACGAGTTTTCTTTGATTGAAAGCTTCATTTCTTCAATTGCAAGGCGATGTTTTTCATCTGATAGCCTTTTTCTTTACTTTGGACCCTCCTCCGCTGCGGATGAGGGCCTTTATCGCTGTGAACAGCTCCCTGCGCGGGAAGAAATTTTATTCGTATTATTCAAATATAGTTTATCACAATTCATGGGCTATCTCAAAGAGAAAGGTACAATAATACTTTGCGTTATGCAAATCTTATGCACTGACTGCTATGGGGTATTATAGACCGGCCGTTTGTCAGAATCGCGTTTGCCATCTATCTTGGGGTGAATATAAATGTATATTTATGCAAAAACAGATCAGATCTCCGAAGAAGATAGACCCAGCCTGTCGATGATCGCGGCTTCGAGCAGCTTTGAGAGGTTTATTCCCTCTCTTTCAGCGGCGCGCTTCAGAAAGGCGGGGATAGTGACATTGGTTTTAACGCGGCGGTTATCGTGCTCCGTGACGAGCAAAGCGGGGAATATGCTTATGGGCATCACGAGATAATCAGTCTGTGTTTCAGGATCGATGGCGGGATGTGCAGAGGGAGAAGGAAGGGCATCGCCGTCGCACTTCATCCCATAAATATGCAGCCCCAGCGCCTCGCGCGCGCCGGTATAGGCGGATTCAAGGTTATCGCCGACAGAAATACAGCCGGGCAAATCGGGAAAGTATACGCTGTAGCCCTCACCGCACGGCTCAAAAATCGCAAAATATGTCAGCTTTTCCATGTAAGACATTCCTTTCGTTAAAGACAAAGATTAGACAGTCCTGCTATTCACATCTACAGTTTAATTATACGCCTAAATTATATGGGTAACAAGTGGGGGCGACGCCTTTGGCGCGGCAACGATAGTCGCATGTGCGGGGAAAGTTCCGGATGATTCGCCGTGAACGTCATCCACTGCGGATCACCCCCGCGTGTGCGGGGAAAGTTTCAACATGCGCGGCGAGCCGCGAGTGAAGGTAGGATCACCCCCGCGTGTGCGGGGAAAGTTTGATGTGTACGGCGGCGAGTACAGATTCCGCGAGGATCACCCCCGCGTGTGCGGGGAAAGTGAAGAGAATACGCAGCCTGTAATCCTTAAACGAGGATCACCCCCGCGTGTGCGGGGAAAGTTCGCTATAATACGTCAATAGCAAATTCGCTATAGGATCACCCCCGCGTGTGCGGGGAAAGTTTTTATTCGCCTCGTAAAATCGACATATTTTACGGATCACCCCCGCGTGTGCGGGGAAAGTTAAAGCGGCTGCTCGTTTATTGCAAGCTCCTAGGGATCACCCCCGCGTGTGCGGGGAAAGTTTACACAGACAGGTGTAGATGAAAAATCTCCTAGGATCACCCCCGCGTGTGCGGGGAAAGTGGGTCTACCACGATTCCCAGCAGCGCCAGCGCAGGATCACCCCCGCGTGTGCGGGGAAAGTCTTCCCGCGCTCCATCGTCAGCTCTATCTGCTTGGATCACCCCCGCGTGTGCGGGGAAAGTCTAAAAAATTTAAGCATTGGGTGACAAGTGAAGGGATCACCCCCGCGTGTGCGGGGAAAGTGCCCGTACCGCCCTTTGCCACTGGCATTATCTGCGGATCACCCCCGCGTGTGCGGGGAAAGTATCAGTTTCATAATTCAAAAACTCCTTTATTAAGGATCACCCCCGCGTGTGCGGGGAAAGTAGGGCGGAGGAATACGAGCGGACGGCCCGCGAGGGATCACCCCCGCGTGTGCGGGGAAAGTGATTTAAAAGCCGTGGACACAAGAATCCGCGAAGGATCACCCCCGCGTGTGCGGGGAAAGTGCCTATCCTGCTGCTGTAGTCCGGCTCGCTCGCGGATCACCCCCGCGTGTGCGGGGAAAGTCATCTGCTCGAGCAATAATCAAAGCTCGGACCAGGATCACCCCCGCGTGTGCGGGGAAAGTAAAATACCCGCAACCGGGTTAACCTTGCCAGAAGGATCACCCCCGCGTGTGCGGGGAAAGTAGAATACGATTTTTGAAGAAGATAGTGCAGAAAGGATCACCCCCGCGTGTGCGGGGAAAGTAGCACATTATCACAAAAACGGATGAATACGGAGGGATCACCCCCGCGTGTGCGGGGAAAGTGAAACTTCAATCTTGATTGGCGATTTGGCAAAAGGATCACCCCCGCGTGTGCGGGGAAAGTGGTCGCCTCGTCCCCCGCACGGGTCGGCGTTTGGGATCACCCCCGCGTGTGCGGGGAAAGTGAGGTGTAAAATGGCTGTGGCGGGATATATAAAGGATCACCCCCGCGTGTGCGGGGAAAGTTTTTTCTCCCTCTTTTTTCTATTTTTTGTATTAGGATCACCCCCGCGTGTGCGGGGAAAGTCTTTTTTTTACATCGCCATCATCAGCACGGTAAGGATCACCCCCGCGTGTGCGGGGAAAGTGATTTCGCGCGATCTATGTAAATGCTTAGAATAGGATCACCCCCGCGTGTGCGGGGAAAGTAAGAAACTTTTATGTATTATGTGCGCATTATTAGGATCACCCCCGCGTGTGCGGGGAAAGTCTAACTACGGCGTAACGATACGCCCGGAAGATAGGATCACCCCCGCGTGTGCGGGGAAAGTACTAAAAATATCCCATAAAATAAGTGTTTTTGTAAATAACATTATCAGATTTCATTTAACTTTTTAAAGAGGGCGAAGGTTAGTTTGCAGTCCGGGATCGCACGGTGAAGCTGTGATGTGTCAAAGCCAAAATGTTTGCTCAAATGCTCAAGTGAATACTGATTTACGTCTCTTATGCGTCTTCTCGCTAAAAACAGCGTATCTGTGCAGGTGCTGCGAAACAAATTGACACCGCATAATCTTGCTGCATGATTTAGAAAACCGCAGTCGAAATTTGCATTGTGGCACACTATGGGACGATTTGCGACAAAATCAGCAAGTTGCATAAGCGCATCGCGTAGGGAAACTCCGTCAGATAAAAGCATGTCGTTCGTTATACCTGTGAGGTGTACTATCTCATTGGGAATAGACAAATCCTGCCTGATAAGTGCTTGGAACTCGTTCGACGTAGTGCCGTTTTTAATGAGCAGTGCGCCAATTTCGATTATTCGATCTTTTTCGGGTGATAGACCGGTTGTCTCAACGTCTATCACCACGTATTCATCCCGCCCGCACATTTTGATCGATTGAGCGCGTCTGGCCATGAGCATCTTTCCGGCACGGCTTTTAACAGCTTCTTTTGGAATATCCGTCGAATATCCCCCAGGAAGCGGACGACGCATGAGTGTTATTCCGTCAAAGTCGACAGGTTTCCAGTGGGTGTTGTGTACTTCGAATTTAAGCTGCTGTTCACCTTGTGCGTTGTATACCATTGTTGCGCGTCCGTTTTTCAGGTTATCACAAACTCTTTTCCAAAGTTCGTCGCGCACGCGTGCGCTCAAATTACCGACATATACACTCGGGCTTATTTCACATAGCCATTTTGACAAATCGCCTCGGATTTTTGGTGGGCAGTCACTAAGAGATATCACGATCATGACTCATTCTCCGAATACGCTTTGCCAGAGGAAACGCTTCCCTTGCGATCATCCCATAAATACAGTGCTTCTTGTGGAGCATCATTATACTTCACGTCAGCATCGTCGCTCAAAAGATATTTTATATCCCTTACCATGCGTTCTAAAATATGTTTTTCCACGAGTGCATTCCGAACGCGTCGACGCATCATTGAGGGAACATCCTCCGGCGCCTCCGCCGCTGTTTCAAACGCAAGAGGGATTGTGATTTCCGATTTATAAAGATCCGCAATGTCATATACAAAGGAAAGCTCGTGCCCTACGTGTACAAAGCCCAGCCCGGGCGAGCACCCGAGGGCGCATATCACTGCGTGTGCAAGTCCGTATAGACAGACGTTCCCGGCGGAGAGTGCCTGGTTTACAGGATCACCTGCCGAAAAATCGTCGGGATCATAGTCGCGTCCATGCCATGCAATCCCCGTCTGTTTTGAACATCGCCTATAAAGAGTACGCATGCGGCTGCCCTCGCGTCCGCGAAGTTGCTGTAGGGTGAGCTTGTCTACATCCTCTCCTGAAAAGCGAATGCGGTACATCTTGCGCACGACATTTAAATGGCTGCGTTGATTTGAGACGAGCGCCGCCTGCTTTATCAGAAGGCGTGAGCTGTGCGTCAGTGCGCAGCCGCCTGTATAATATCGTACTCCATGCTCACCCACCCACAGCACGCTCACGCCCGCATCGCCTATCAGCTCCGTGGCGCGGTGTGTGACGTCTGTACCCGGCCCAAGCAGTAGAACGGATACTGCTGCAGCTGGGATGTGTATTACGCCGTTTTCGTCCAATACGGATATTGCGCTGTCCTCTCGACTGAGCTTGCATCGTTCGAGGTATATAAACGTCATTCTATCGCCAATTTGCGGCAGGGCTTGAATTGACGGGCGTTCTATTCCGGGAATATCAGCCATGGCTCACGTTTTGTGGCGATACTACGGTAAGCAGACCGTTTCCGTATGCCTTTGCGCGGCCGATACCCTCGGTCATCGTCTGCTTAAAGCGCGCGGCGTCCGTCACGGTGAGAATCCCCTCAAAGCTGACGCAAAGCAGAGTTACTTGGTTTTTCCCGTTCTTTTTAAATGAATATCTATGCGAATATGTTACGCGAAACTCGTCCCGATTCAGCTTAAAGCCATATTCCTCCGCGCGCTCTGCCAACCACTCCTCCTGCTGCTTGGCGGAAATCAGCGCAGTGACTTTTCCGCGGGGTTTGTTTTTCTGTTCGTCCTTCTCCTGTGATACGCTTTTCGTCGGGTTGGCGGTCAGGCGAAACTGCCACCTGCTGCCCGTTGTTATGCGCTCAAGCAGCGGATCATATATCTTTGTCTCGATGAGCTCATTTTTATAGCCGAATTGCTGTGCGGCATTTGCCAACCTCGGCAGTTCATGCGTAAGCACGAGCAGATACATCTCTCCGTTGAGCGTATCGATGCGCCATAAGTTGCGAGGGCGAGCACTCTCATTTTCGTCATACATGGACTCTATCGCGCCGTGAAATCTCTGCGGATTGACAAGCGCTGTCATCGTCTCGTGTTGGGCGGTGTTAAGTTTAATTCTCGATAGATACATATCGATCCTCCAATTCTGAAAAGGGGTCATGTTTTGTTTGAACAGGTACGTCTTCATCTTTTTTGATCAATACAGGGTGACATTCGCTCACTGTACGGTATCCGAATTTGCGGCAGTGCGGGTCATACGAAATAGGCAAGTCGCGCTTTGCCGCATGGCCGACCACATTTTTTGCATCTGTAAGTCCACCGTCCGCATACAGCCTTGCCTCGCGCGGTTGTTTGATTTCCACAAGTGGTTTTTCCTGTATAAGCGCATCAAGAAGCTCATTTTGACGTATGCCCAATAATACCGGCAGCGTCGGCGGACAGGAGCGCCTTCCCAAAAACAGCGGAAACACGGGATGTGTGAGCGCTAAGGCTATGCTCTCCAAAAGCTCGTCGTCTCCCTCCAATCCGACTAAGAATACTGCATCGGAGAGGTAGTAGCGGTCGGAAATGTATGAGGCTAAATTCTTATGGCTCTTTGGCGTTCTGATTTCATGCGCTGTGTGGAAATCGCGCAGCAGCTTGCCCTCGCGGTCTACACGCACGCCCATGCGCAGTTTTGTAAGCTCCTTCAATTTTTCAGGTTCATCGCGGCGATATCCCAACGCTGCGGCTACCATGCCCAATACTCCGCTTTTAGTGGGTTCGCGTTCCGTTTTGCGCGTTTCAAATTTTGAATCGTCCGTTCCCCACGCCTGCAAGGGTGCGGCAAGCCGGAGAAGAAGCGTAGCCATTATATGCCCTCGCTCTCGTTTAAGTATTCTGCAGTTACCTGCGAAACGGCATCAAGCAGCTTTTCAAAGCTCATACATTCGGAGATTTCGCCTATAGCATCGCCTATGCCAAATGCCCTTTCGGGGGCAGTCGCATAGTTCGCATACATCTTTTCGGCATATTCTATAAACTGCTTTTCGGATTTTTCCGCATAGCCCTCTTTTCCCGCACATACGGGCTTTTCAAAAGCTCCGCAGAGGTTTACAGGCTGGTCACGACGCAAAGTGACATATACCATTGAGGGCAATGTGCGGTTTGCGAACGTATTCTGCTTGCCTGTTGGCATGGAACGTACGAACGCATCTATGAAGCCGCGCGCAGCCTCGGGCGTTGCGTCTTTTCCGAGATGCCCCGCCAATTCGATGAGATTTACCGTTGCATAGCGATAAAGCGTGGAGGAGTTGAACTCGTTCGTGCCGAGATGACCTGCGCCGGAGGCGTCCTCGGGTGCAAGCTCATCTATTGCCGTAAAATAGTCGTATTCGTTTTGAATGGTATGGGTGGATATGCTGTGCGCGACCTGAGCAGCGGCGTCGCAGTTTAACAGAGGTGCGGAGGCGACCATTCGACCGAATAAAGCAATATCGATTGAGGGAGATTCGTTAAGCGCGTTTTGACAATCCTTTTTATAGTTTTTCTTTTCGTCAGCCGTCGCGGTCAAGCTGTTTACGGCGACCTGCGCGAGTGCTTTTGCTTGAGCGTTGCTCATGAAGAACAGCGCTTCAGCCTTTTCCGCCTTGTTTTTGTCTGATTTGATGTTTACCCCAGCGTTGGTGAGGACGTCTTTTGCAAGTTTCTTGCCGTCTGCAAGGGGGTTTATCGCAAAGATCTCTTTTTCGACCATTTCTATTACGTTCTTTGTCCTTAGCCCGAGTTTTTCGACGTCAAAAATCTCATCTCTAAACATAGCGCGCATGGCGTGCTTCCATGCCTGGGAGGATACTCTTGCGCGGGTAGTGCCGCCGTATATTGCTGTTTTCGGGCTGCCCGTATCGTCGCGGTTGACGCAGCTCGGGGGTACGGTCTGGAGTACATGGACGTCGATGTATAAATTTTTTTTCATTATATAATTCCTTCCTTTTTTATTCGTTGTCTTTGTCGTTATCGTCGTTATTGGTTTCATCTTTGCTCAGACGGCAGAAATCTTGTCCCCATTTAAGCATTACCTTAGATTTGTTCTCGGGATGTGCGAACCTGCAAAGATCTACTGCGAGGTCGGCATAGTCGAGCTTTATTCCATCCTTGCTTAAAAGGTTTATCATACCGCGCAGGTGATGGGAAAGCTCCGGCATGTCAGCCGCTGTCAGTATCTTGTTGAAGCGGTTCCGTATGCGCTTTAGGTCGTCGTTTGATTCGTCAAACGTGGGCGCGAGCATCCTTACCGCGCTGCCGAAACGCGCGCCGCTTTTGTGCATCATATCCGAGCTGATGTCATGCCCCTGCTGATGCAGCGCGAACATTGTCAGTGCGATATATACCGCCCATTGCGCATCTGACGGATCTCCATTCCATCCGTAAAGCTCCTCCGGGAGGTCGCTTAAAAACGCACCCCACAGCATGGGCAGCTCACCCGGCGCATGTCCTATGCCGTGCCGCAGCTCTGCAAGCTCGGCTCGGCATTTGTTATCGGGAAGCGTCTTTAGCCGATTGAGCCGGGTGGTCATAAAGGCAAATATTTTTTTCTCTTTTTTAGTCATTGCATTCCTCCTTGGGATAGATTTTGTTTACATAGTATTTGAAGCTCCGATAAGCGTCTGCGGCGGAGTAATATTTCTCGTCGCCTCTTTCATCCTTGTCTGCATGGCCAATTATAGCCGTCGGCCCTGCGGCATTTACGAGCTCACTTCCGAGTTTAAATGCGATTTTTCTTGCTGTATCGTGCCAGCCGTCTATACAGCTTATCTCTTCGTCCGAGTCTGTCTCAATGACGGGATCGATGTTTTCAAGCCAGCTTCGGAAGGGAACGTCGATTTCATAGTAAAGCTGTTCGCGGGCATATCCGACAAAAGAGAGTTTTCCTGCGTTTTCTCCAGATGAACCTGCAGCAAGCAAGAGGCTTTTCCCAAGAGATGTGACCGTCCGTGCAAGCTCGTCGCATTTGCTGACTTCATTTGAAATGATGCTTTGCCAACGTCGCCCAAGCTCTGTTAAGAGGTTTGTGTGAAAGGTAAGTGTGTCTGAAAATACATC
Organism: uncultured Christensenellaceae bacterium; assembly: GCA_934373295.1. Taxonomy (GTDB): domain Bacteria; phylum Bacillota; class Clostridia; order Christensenellales; family Christensenellaceae; genus HGM11616. The sequence goes on from CAKROK010000015.1 coordinate 21,865, forward strand.
GTTTATGAAGAAATCCTTGTCACCGTACTGCACTGACGCTATGCCGAAGCGTATCAACTCCTGTCGCTCAATAAACCTGTTCTTTTTCAGATATTGAATCCAAGAAATGATTCCGGGAGTATGACTGTTTTCTGAGGCTAAAAACGTAGATGAAAACTCCCTCCACATTTGAACGGAGGAATTATGCCGTTTCGGCTGAAAATGAACTTTCTCCTGTTTTTTCGCCTTTATCGGACTCCAAATGGTCATGGGCTCTATAAATGCGTCCTCTTTTTCAAAGAAATCCCCTCCAAGCAGGTTATATCCTGTGATTTTATCATCTTTGCGAATCAGCCAAAGCCGACGTGATTGAAGCGTATACAGCTCGGAAAGATTATCCGGCGGAGCGATCTCAGTGCGCTCGGCGCTTCTTGGTTTGTCAAGCTCCCAAATGGGACGTTCATCCGCCCATATTTCAAAATGCGGGGGTTTAAGCAATATGAGATTGTACATGAGTGTTTCAAACAGATTATTCGCGTTAACGTAAATCAGGCCAAGCCTTCCCAGCCAACCCGCCCCGGGTGAGGGTAAATTATCCCCTTTGGGTTTGGCGGAGGTGTCGTCATAGTTGTTTACATATAACAGCCATCTCGCGCCCTCGGCAAAGCTCAGAGACTGCTTATTTTCACCTGTATAGCTGGAAAATAGCCTGATTTTATTGCTACTCTCAGATAGCGTTCCGTTCAATTTTGACGCCGAATATTCCGTTCCTATTTTCGCCGCAGGCGTCTGATAGAACGGGCGCTCGGGGTGAAACAGCCAAAAGCGGTCGTATACCGTGGAAAGATATGTATCTATAGGCTTTTCGGGAAATGCGCCCGCGTTCCAAAGCTCCCTCCATCGGTTAATTGCGTCATTCGCTGTTTTAAGCGGCGACTTTTCTCCCGTCGGCGAGTATTGCGAGAAAACAGTATGCAGTACGGCGAGCATCAGCCTCAATATGGAGACATCCTGTGTGGGGAGCTCGCCTGCAAGGCTTTCATATTCGTGTGCGTGTAGAAGTGCGTCTTTAAGCGAAAGCTCGTCCACCGTGCAGTCGCTTTTTCTTACGAGTATCCATTTTTCCTCCAATAAATTGAATTCAATATCCTTCACCGTATCACTCCTTTTCATATGATAAACCGTTTTTCAAGTCATAATGCATTATCGCTTCATTGATTTCTGCGTTAAGATCTTCATCAAACAGCAGCGCCAACTCATCCTTTAAAAGAGCTGATTCCTGCCAGTATGAAAAGAACTTCGCGGTCGTTTTTTCAAGCTTTTCGATCGTTTTATCGGCGCTCCACCTCTTTGTGAAATATGTGGGTAAGCGCAGTTTTTGGCGTGCAATCAAAAGCGCCTCCTCCCTTGACGGCGGACGATCCGTGGGGAGCGTTGCCTCGGGCTGTTCTGCGATCGGATGAATTAGTCCGTCGCTCCCGTGCCTCAGCGCGATCACATCTATGGATGGGTCGCCGTCACGCACTGCCATTTGAGCATATTGTTCGCCGATGCGTATGCTGTCATCCAGCCAGCCGTCCAGTGTATTCATCCTCGGACAATCGGTGAAATTCGGCGGGTCCGGTATGCAGTAGTTTTGGGCGCTGCGCTCCTTTTTCGCTATGGTTAAATCGTACTTTTCTTGTGCGGCGTCTGTTTCTTCCGAAGCATCTAATAACATGTCGTTTTCGTCATAAGTCTTTTGAACGAGCGACGAAATATCGTCGGGGACAGTGAGCATATCGGGAAACAGCGCACGCGTGCGCATAAGCAGCCATCTTCCGTATATGGCCTCGCTGCCCTCATCAAATCCGCCGTTCATATTGTCGAGTACATAGCATTTCGCATTTTCAAGACCATTTGGACGAACGCGGTCATGCCTGTGCAGGCGGCCTATTCGCTGTAAGAGAAGGTCCATCGGGCAAAGCTCTGTTATAAGCATGTCAAAGTCCAAATCGAGCGACTGTTCAAGGACCTGTGTTCCCACGACTATCAGCCCGCGTCGATCGTTTGGTGTCGAATTTTTGCCTACGCGTGCTATTATCCGCTTTTCGCGTGCAATGCGTTCGCTCATGATAAACTGAGCGTGCATTATTATGATTTCATTTTCAGGAAAAGAAGATTGTAATTCGCGTGCGATATCCTGCGCTTTTTTAACGGTGTTTACTATTACGCCGATGCAGCCCCCGCAGTTTATCGCATCGCCGACGCGCGCAGCTACCTCTTCGCGCGAAATTCGTTTGACGAGTATTTGCTTTTTATCGCCGTTATACGGCAGTGCGCTTTGATATACTTTGCCATTATCGGCATAAGTCAAAAGTGGATATGAGAGGCTATGCTTCCAGCTTTCATCCTCAAAAATCTTATCACAGTATGCTTCTATAAGCTCTGCCCGTCGTTTTTCAGGGAGAGTTGCGGATAGGATTATTACGGGGACGCCGTATATACCAAGCCATTTGATCGCGGTGTCCAAATATCTGCTCATATATGCGTCATATGCGTGACACTCGTCCACTATGACGACCTTTCCCGCGAGGCCCAAATGCCTGAGCATGACGTGCTTCTGTTTAAGTGCGGACATGAGCAGTCCGTCCACCGTACCTATGACGAAATCGGATAGCAGCGCCTGTTTTCTGCCGGAAAACCAATCATGGACTATCAACCCCGCAGATTCGTCGTTTAAATCGCTGTGTCCCTCAAAGATTTCGCGATAATCGTCGTTGAGCGCGGCTGCGGCATGTGCAAGGCGTATTGAGTGAATCACGCCTTCATCCTGTGAAATTCCTTGTGCCCACGCTTCAAGACGGGGGAATATGCCGTTTGAGGTCGCCTGGGTGGGCATCCCCAAAAATACTCCTCCTGCGCCCAACTTTGCGGCGAGTATTTCAGCAGCCGCGAGCGCGGCCTCGGTTTTCCCCAGGCCCATCGGTGCTTCCAAGATAAATATTCCCGAAAAACTCGCCCGTGAAACGATATTCAGAACTTCTGCCTGCGTGGGGTTGGGCATGAACCCAAAGCGGTTTTTGAAATCCTGCACGCCAAATCCGAAACATGCACCGGATATCCACGGCGCGGGAAGAGAGAGCTTTTCCCAAGCAGCGTCTATCCTCGCCGGATAATCGGAAAATTGTCCGCACTCATCTGCCGATAATAGGGGGAAATAAGTCGTGTTGCTGGCGATCCAGTCCGCCATTATGAGCAACCCCTCAATTAGCACTTGCGCCGGCATGGGAATTTCGGGCAGTTCCTTTATCAAATTAATTCCCGAGTATTCAAGGGAAAAGCTTACCCATTCGTCCCAAAGCGATTGAAATTCCTTTCTGTATTTTTTACTTCTGCCGTAAAAATTCGCAGGGAAATCCTCCGTAAGTTCCTCTATAAAACTGTCGGTTTGATTTGAAAAAGGCTTGCCGTGATGTGCGCCAACTATTGAGGCTATACTCCACGGACAGCCTTTTTTTAAAAGTATTGCTTCGCCTGCATATGCGTGAGGAGTTATTTTCGCGTTTCTAAAGCTTTCCGGCTTAGGCAAATCTATGTATTCAGAAAAAGGAGAATACCCTACCGCAGCGATACGCGCCTGAAAGAGCAGAGTCAACTTCCCGATATCATGCACAAGGGCGCAAAATATCAAGACAGAAAAGAGCATAGCCTCCCCGCCGCAGGCAGACGATAGATAACAAAAAACATTCTGCGCAAGGCGTTCTCTTGCGAGTCGCTCGATGATTCCGGCAGCATCTAAACAATGCATCCAAAATGCAAGCCGACGTGATCCATCTGTTCTGTCTCTTTTTGCGACGGCAGCCCTGAGTATAGGTGATAGTTCTCTCATTTCATATCCCTCGTCTTTAATCAGTAGTACTGTATAGTAATCTTATAAAATCGAGCCTTTTGCCGTGGTATAGCTTATTGTTATGCTTTTGTGACCTATGTTCCGTGTGTGCGGGAGTACAAGGTTATTTTAAGCCGATGCGGTTTTGTGTAAATTCTCGCTGCGTCGCTTAATCTCCCTGCACATTTTCTTCCTCTATACGATTATTATAGGATATGCCAAAAGTATTGTCAACTAAATTTTATCTTATGTAAATTTCTGTAATATCAAGAGTTTGTTGGGGGAGGGGTGGCTCTGAAAGTCAACTTTTTGGTTTTTGTATAAAACAATCTCCGAAGCTCTGAGGCTTTGGAGATTGTTTTAAGTATGGAAATAAAGGTTTTTGCTGGGGTTGACACGGCATTCTTAAAGATTTTGTGCTTTTTCCATAGCATTCACTAGCTTTTCAAATGCATCAGGATTATCAAGCAGTTTTAAAAACATCTGATATTTTAATTCGGATTGACTGTCGGTTTGTGCGTTCTTTTCTCGTGCTAACTTTTCGTTTATTTGAGCAATTCCAGCATCTATTTGAACAGTTCGCAATATTTTTTCTTGCTCGCGCTTTTCAGACAAACCAATCGGATAATAATATCGCTTAATATCCTCCCAGCAGATATTTCTATATCCAATATCTTCTGCAATGACTTCAAGAAGCCGCAAATGTTTATCTCTAATAGTTTGATCTCTCGTTGGGGAATCTGGCAAAAATGTCGCATCATTAAAGTCTTTCCATGCTTCTCGAACGTCTTTGGAAGAGTAAAATGCTACATCAATCATATTAAGAGCTTCGACACTTTCTTCTGCGGCTAAATCGTATCTTTTTGACATCAAAATCGTGAATATTCTTCTTTTTTCAGCTTGCCGTTGAGATTTTCTTTGCCAAAGTATTGTAACGAATGTTGCTACTAATCCGGAACATAGTGCTGTGATAATCACTAATGAACTTTCACTCATTTATATTTCTCCTTATCAAGCAAATTGTTTTCATAACAAAGGAACAGTGTGCTTAAATTATTTATCAATATAATTATACCACAACCCAACCACTCTACATTAAAAATCCGCACACAAATTTTGATGATCATAATAGGGTTATTTGAAGCGAATTTTATTGCGGCAAAAATCTGCATATTTTCGGTACTCCGAACACACAATAATCCTACATTAACCAAAAAAGAGGGAGCGATTTACTTATGAAAGCAACAGGAATCGTGCGGAGGATCGATGATTTAGGGAGAGTGGTCGTACCAAAGGAGATACGCCGGACGTTGAGGATACGCGAGGGCGACCCGCTGGAAATATTCACCGAAAAGGACGGAAGTGTTGTATTAAAGAAATATTCACCCATAGGCGAGCTTTCCGAATACGCGCGCTTTTTCTCATATGCCGTGGGGACAGTCATCGACAAGACGGTGATAATCTGCGACAAGGATTCGATAATTTCCTCGACCGGCGACGCGAAAAAGGAGTACGTCGGCAAGCCGATAAGCCGTCAACTGGAGGCGATAATCGAGAGCCGCGCCGCGTTTATGCACAATTCCTCCGATGAGGGGACGTGCATCCCCATCTATGAGGGCGAGGACGCGGGGACCATCAAGGCGCAGTTCATCCGCCCGATATTGAGCGAGGGCCAGACGATAGGCGCCGTGATAATCCTCGGGAAAAAGGACAGCGACCGGTTGAGCGACGCAGAGGCGAAGTCTGCGGAGGTCGCGGCGGTGTATCTTGGGACGCAGATGGAGCAATAGAGTTCAGATTTATTGGCGAATTGCTAAAAGGTTATTCGAGAAAGGCTGCCTTTCCACCCTTTTCATTGACTCTGCTCAATCGACGTACAAAAAAGTACGCCTAATTCGCATCGCTCGAAAAATGACGAAAAATCAAGCATTTTTGCAGCCTGATTTTTTGAATAATATCCGGTATTAGTTTCAGAGCGAATAAAGCGGATTAAAATAGATATTTTTCGGAACATCAATGTTTATAGGGCAGGTGTGAAAAATTTGTCAGCCTGCCCTGTTTTTATCCACCCGAAGCGGGGAAAAGTTATCCACAAATCCACCTTTTCGTGTGAATAAGTGTGGAAATGACGGGAAATGGGGTTTTTTCAAAGGGAAATATCCACATGCCCAAGAAGAGATATCCACATTAATTGCAAAAAATGTTGAAAGGCTGTGGATAAATTCTGTATAATGGAGATGTGACGTGAGGTTTTTGTGTGAAAATCATATAAAGGAGAACGATTTTTATGAGAGGTAAGAGGCTCGCCGCGGTTATTTTAGCCGTAGTTTTCGCGCTTATGGCGCTTTTGGGATGCGCGAAAGCCCAGGACGAGGGGGCGAAATTCACGCTGACGGTGGTGTATGAGGACAAAAGCGAGAGGGATTACACGCTGGACGCAGGCGGAACGATCGCCGACGCGATGAAATCCGCCGCACTGATAAGCGAGGACGAGTTTAAATCCGGACTTGTCACCGAAATCGACGGTGTAAAGGCGGATTATGAGACGGATGGAGCGTGGTGGGTGCTTTGCGACGCGGATGGAAACATGACCTCCGTGGGCATAAGGGATATTCGCCCCAAGGCGGGAGACGTATACAAATTCATCTATCAAGCGCAGTAATATCTATTTAATAAAGAAATAAAACGAATGGACGCGAAAGACGATTTATTACATCAGTGTAATTTTTGTAATTATATAATTCCGAACAGTTCGTCTGAATTTGATTAAAAGCAAAGAATAAAAATCAATTATTTTTCTCGTCTGAACCGCCCTCGCGAATCTGTTTAGCCCTTTTTATCTTGGACTCGCCGCCCATATCCGAGGGGACGTAGTATTTTTTACCCACGAGGTTGTCGGGCAGATACTGCTGAACGGCATAGTGGGCGGGGAGGTCGTGCGGATAGATGTAGCCCTTGCCGTTGCCCAGCTTTTGCGCGCCCGCGTAATGCGTATCGCGAAGATGCGCGGGGACGGGCTGCTGATAGCTCGCCTCTGCGTCGCGCATGGCGGCGTCTATCGCCATCACGACGGAGTTGGATTTCGGGCTTTCACAGATGTAGATTATCGCCTGCGCGATGTTGAGGCGTGCCTCGGGCATACCGTTGAACTCGAGCGCCTGCGCCGCCGCGACGGCCTGTAAAAGCGCATTCGGATTGGCAAGACCAACGTCCTCGCTCGCGTGGGCGATCATCCTGCGCACGATTATGCGCGGATCGACCCCGGCATACAGCATACGCGAGCACCAGAACAGCGCGGCGTCCGCATCGCTCCCGCGAAGCGACTTGCAAAACGCCGAGAGCATGTTGTAATACTCCTCCTCGTCGCACCTCACCGCGCGCTTTTGTATGGATTCCTCCGCGATATCGAGGGTAACATGAATGCGCCCGTCGGTATCGGGTTTTGTCGTTAGTACGGCAAGCTCGATAGCGTTCAGTGCGGCGCGCGCGTCACCGTTCGCGATGTTCACAATGTGCATTATCGCGTCGTCATCCGCGGTGACGTTCAACTCGCCAAAGCCGTTTTCCTTATCCGATAATGCATTCAAAACGGCCTTTTTCACATCAGCGGGCGTGAGCGGCAAAAATTGAAACAGCCGACAACGCGAGACGATAGCGGGCGTCATCGCGACAAGGGGATTTTCCGTCGTCGAGCCGATAAAGCGCACATATCCCTTTTCCAGCGCGGGGAGTATGCTGTCCGACTGGCTCTTTGACCACCTGTGACACTCGTCTAAAAGCAGATACGTGCTGCGGCCGTGCATCTCCAGCTCGGCCTGCGCCTTTGCGATTATCTCACGAACCTCCTTGACGCCCGTGGTGACAGCGTTCACCTTTGCGAAGCGAGAGGACGTCGTATTCGCGATGATCTCCGCCAAGGTGGATTTGCCCGTGCCGGGAGGGCCGAAAAATATGCAGGACGTGAGTTTATCCGCTTCGATAGCGCGGCGAAGCAGCCGGCCCTCGCCCACTATTTGTTCCTGACCGATGAAGCCGTCGAGCGTCCTCGGGCGCATTCTGTCCGCAAGCGGGGCGTTTTTTTTCTCGGTATTTTCAAAAAGACTCATTATAAAGCCTCCGTTAAAACAAATTTTATCATTTAATTATACCATAATAGGAGAGGTATTGTCAGTTTATGAGGATGGATTTTTTATTGACAATGCAGGGGAAGAATTATAAAATATAGTGGAGGGGAACTAGGGGGACTTAAACGTACGTGTCCCTTTTATGTGCATAAAATTTCAAATGGAGTTATAAATATGATAAAAGGTGCTATATTTGACCTCGACGGAACGCTTCTTGATTCAATGCCCGTTTGGACGGACATCGGCGCGAGATATATAAGAAAGCTGGGCTTTGAGCCGGACGAGAAGTTCTATGACGACGTGCGGTTTATGAAGATACCCGACTATGCGAGGTACTTTAACGAGCGATACGGGTTGCATGAGGATTCGTTCGAGCTAAAGCTCAAGATAAATGACATGATGGAGTATTACTACCTAAATGAGTTTAAGCTCAAGGAGGGCGTGCGCGAGTTTTTGGCTCTGTTAAAGCAAAAGGGCGTGAAGCTCGCCGTCTCCACCGCGACGGACGCATACCTCGTGAAGGCGGCGCTCACGCGCGAGGGAGTGTACGACGAGTTTGATGCGCTGTTCTCCTGCCGCGATTACAACACCTCAAAGGACGAGCCGAAAATATACGACCTCGCCCTCGAGGCAATAGGCACGCCGCGCTGCGAGACGTTCATCTTTGAGGACGCGCTCTATGCTATGAGGACGGCAATTCGCGCGGGATATCCCCTCTGCGCGGTGTATGATTATGCAGCGCGCTTCGATGAGCCGGAGATACGTAAGCTCGCTGATGTGTATATGAATAGCTTTTGGGAGGGTGAAGAATTGTTTTTTAAATAAGAACGTGGAGGTCTGCGCCTGACGGCGTAATTAATACTGAAGGATTTATAATGAATAATTGGAAAGTTGTAAAATAAAAGTGGAGACACCAGAGGCGGGATATCGCTCAGGAGGCGTTTGAAATGGGTGTCGGCAGGAACCCTGAACGTCCAAAAAACGCAGTATATTACAGCGACAGGAGCCGTCAGTATACGGCAAAAGCAACAAAGGAAATAGTTTAGAGATTCGGTTTCTGAAAAAAGCATGTCGCGCCCCGGAACGCCGAGTGATAACCAACCGATAGAGAGCTTTTGGCTGACGCACTCGAGAAAGCCGCGCCGGTCTTAGTAAAAAACTTCGAATTGTATTACAGCTCAGAGCAAATTCAGTCAGGAAGCAGCTATATGACTCAGAATGAATGTTTTAGGGAATTAACTCTTTAGGTTGTATACTTTTATTGACAAGTTTCATGTAGAAGCGAATTGCACATAGAAATACCAACAAAAAACCCCCGCACAAGCGAGGGGTTTTAGTTTCTCAAAGCGTCTTTCGCAGCTGGAGGAAGTCCTCCTCGGAGGGGTCCTCGTCGTCGCGGAGGTTGATTATGTGGAAATCCAGCATGTCGCGATAGATCTTTATCGCCTTGTGATTTGAGGGGTGGACAGTGACCTCCACCATGCGTATGCCGCTGTCCTTTAAATCGGAAAAAGCGGATAAAAGAAGTGTCTCGCCCAGCTTTTTGCCCGACTCGGAGGGCTTCACGAGTATGCCGTATAAAAACGCCTTGCCCGGATTGTCAAAATCGCGCATGAAATAGACGCAGCCGAGTATTTCGTCATATTCTACAGCCGCATAGACCCGCCCGTAGCGGATAAACGAATGAATCTCAAAGACGGAAAGACCGCCTCTGTGATGTATTTGGGCTTCAAGGTCGACGAGCTGATCGAGAAGATCGTAGTCGCTCTCCCGAATGTGGAAATATTCGATAGCCATTGTAATTCTCCTGATAAACTTGAAATTATAGCTATATTATATATATTCTTCCTGCTTTTGGCAAACCTTTTTTTCTTTGTGCAGCGATAAACGCATTTTTTTTACTCTTTGTTTACATGTGTTCCGTTGTTTTAGAGCTTGGCGGCGCTTTTTATGAACTCGCTCACGATGCCCCGCGCACGCTCGGTCAGGCGCTCGCCCACGCTTACGGGATAGGGAACAGGGCTGTCGTCATACGGCGCAAGCTCTATGAGCAGGCAGGGACGGTCAAAATGCGCGCGAAACCAGTTTTCAAAGCCGGCGGCGTATATCGCGGGGTCCTTTGAGGGCGGCTTTATGGCATACCCGCTGATTTCTGCAAGCGCCTGCGCGATTTTTAAAGATTCTTGGGAGATATTCGGGGAATTTTCGTCCGCATAGAATATCTCCTCCCCCTTTGCGTGCAGGGTGAGCGCGGCTTGCGGGCGGATCTTTTCGCAAAAGCTCATGAGCGCCTCGACCTCCGGCTCGCTCGCGGGATAATAACCCTTAAAACCATCTTTGCACGGCGCGGGCGCGCTTTTTTTCTCATAAAACAGACAGGGGTAGTTTTCGTTTAGATCGACCCCGCGCGAATTCGCCTTCCATTCGGGGCAGGCGTTTAAGGAAAGCTCCACGCCGTCTGGGTTTAACATGGGGACGGCGTATAGGACGGCGTCCGGATCGAGCGATAAGCCAGTTAGTTCGCGCATTATGAACCTACTGCTTATGTATTCGCGGCCGTGGTGCGCACCGACTATGAGAAACGGGCGCGTCCCACCGCCTATCTTGAGCGCGGGGATATCGCGGCCCATGACCGTCTTTCCTATGGAAAAGCAGGGGCATTTGAGCGAATATATGTCGCCCATCAGCTCGTCGTAGCCGTATCTTTGCATATTATGACACCTCCAACGTATTCACACATCATTCATTATTAGCTGATATGCTTCATGATAAACCCTATTGTCCCTGATTTACCGGGCGGCAGCGGGGAAAAACGCATTATACAGCAATAAAAATCAAGAAAAAATCGGATTCGACATCTAATATGATTTTTTATGTTATAATAGTATGATAACGATAGGATGGGATATTATGGAAAAATCTGAGAGATCGAAATATTTGCCCATAGAGGTCGCGATATGCGCAGGCGCGTTTTTGGTCACGCTGTTCATGGCGAGGGCGACAGTTTTGCCCGCGCTCGTGCTGCCCATTATCGCGGCGTATGTCACGGCGAGGCAGGACGCCCTCTGGACAGCGGCGTTTTACGTCTCCGCACTGGCGTTCATATATCTTTTGATACCCGCTCACTGGTGGGCGATGTTTTTGGCGCTCGTCATCGCGTCGCTGCCCTGCGGACTGACGATAAAAAAGCGCGCGGGGGCATATGAGGCGCTCATAATAAGCGCGGCGGGGTGGCTCGCGGCGGCGGTGCTGCTCGTGGGATACGTTTATCTGCATACGGGTTCGGATATTCTGACATATTCGACCGAGCGGGCAAACGCGGCGCTCAAGGGCTCGCCGATGCTCACGCACATGGTGTATATGTCCGCTCGTGCGCAGGATATACTCGCCGGAAAGCTCAATTACACCGAATTTTTACAGACGTCGCAGGAGCAAATGCTAAAATACATCGATTCGGGAAATATCGTGAGCCAGACGCTGGGATACTACGTCCCCACGATGATAATGGGGACGGTCGTAGCAGGCGGCTTTGTGGGATATATCGCGGCGCGCGCGATAGCCAAGGCGAGGGGGAGCGCGGTGGCGTACCTTCCGCCGTTTGAGAGGTTCTATCTCCCGAGAAAGGTCTCAAAATATTTCCTGCTCATGTATATAGTATCCCTTCTGCCCGACCTGTTCGGATGGGAGGACTACTACATCGCGGGGTACGTATTATCCTCGCTCATAAGCACGGTATTTTTGATACAGGGCATATCGTTTGTAGAATTTTTATTGAAGCTCAAGCTCAAAAACCGCGGCTTGAGGGCGTTTTTAGTCACGGTGATATCATTATCGATATCCGGACTGCTCGTATATGTCGGGCTTATAGAGCAGATGATACGCATAAGGGATGCGCGGTTCACATTGTTAGACAAATCAAATTCCGATGGAGGAAATAAGATATGAAAGTAATTTTAAACACAGATGTAAAGGGCAAGGGCAAAAAGGGCGATATCGTGAACGTCTCGGACGGCTACGCGAGAAACTACCTTTTCCCCAAGAACCTCGCTAAAGAGGCCACTTCCAGCAACTTAAACGCGGCGACGCAGACCAAGGCGGCGGCGGAGCATAAGAAGCTCGTCGAGAGACAGGCGGCTATGGAGCTTGCGGAAAAGCTCAAGACCACAGTAGTCACCATGAAGGGCAACTGCGGCGAAGGCACGAGATTGTTCGGCTCAGTCACCGCAGCGGAGGTCGCAAAGGCAGTCTCCGACCAGATGGGCGTGGAGGTCGACAAGAGAAAGGTCGTGCTTTCAGAGACGATAAAGGAGCTGGGCACATACACCGTAAAGCTCAAGCTCTATCCCGAGATATCCGTGGATATCAAGCTAAACATAGTAAAGTAAGGTCAGAAGCAAGTGATCGGAGGGTCGATAAATGCCTGAAATAGCCGGCAGAATACCACCAAACAGCCTTGAGGCGGAGCAATCCATATTAGGCTCGATGATGCTGAGCGAGGAATGCGCGCTCATGGCCGTCGCGGAGATGAAGGAGAGCGATTTTTATACGCAGACGCACAGGCGCATTTTCACGGCTATGTACGACCTCGCCGCGCTCAACAGACCCGTCGACCTCGTCACGGTGACGGAGCGCCTTGAGCAGGGCGGAAAGCTGTCCATCGAGGAGCTTTCGTATTTAAGCGACCTGACGCAGCGCGTCCCATCCGTCAAAAACCTCTCCGTATACATGAATATCGTCAAGGAAAAGGCGCTCATGCGCGCGCTTTTAGCGGCGTGCGGGAGCATCGCGGACGACGTATATTCACAAGAAAAGACGGCGAAGGAGCTTATAAACTCCGCAGGCGACCTCATATACAAGCTCGCTGAGGAGAAAAACGGGCGCTCGCTCACGCACATAAGAAGCGCGATAATCGAAAGCTATGACCAGATGAGCCGCGCGGCGAAGTCAAAAGACGGCCTTATGGGCGTTTCAACAGGCTTTCCGCTCATGGATAAGCAGCTTTCCGGCTTACAGGAAAATCAGCTGATAATAGTCGCCGGTAAGACGGGCATGGGTAAGACGTCCTTTGCGCTTAATATAGTCGAGCATGTCGGCATCGTCGTGAATCGCCCCGTCGCGATATTCTCTTTAGAGATGAGCCGCGACCAGATCGGCTCAAGGCTGATGTGCGGCCGCGCGATGGTGGACAGCCAGAAATCAAGGGTCGGTCAGCTCACGGATGAGGACTATCAGAAGCTGGCGGACGCAATGGCGCCCTTTGATTCATCGAAAATATACATAGACGACACGCCGAACACGGGTCCTACCGAAATACTCGCAAAGCTGCGCCGCTTTAAGCATCAGCAGGGCGACTTGGGACTGGTCGTGATAGACTACCTTCAGCTCATGAGCCTGGGCGGCAGGGTAGAAAACAGGCAGCTCGAGATCGCGCAGATAACGCGCTCGTTAAAGATTATGGCGAGGGAGCTCGCATGCCCCGTCATGGTGCTTTCACAGTTAAGAAGAGTGGGCGACGCGCGCGCAAACCAGCCGCCGCAGCTTTCCGACCTGCGTGAATCCGGCTCTATCGAGCAGGATGCGGACGTTGTAATCTTCCTGCACAGGGACGACTACTTCAACACGGACGGCGAGCCGACAGGACGTTCGCGCATAATAATCGCCAAGCAGAGAAGCGGCCCCACCGGCTCTATCGAGGTCAAGTGGAGAGGCGAGATGACCAAGTACTACGAGGTCGACTACATAAGAGAAGAGGACGCCTAAGACATGATAAAGGGAAACTGGATCATAGGCGGGGAGAATTTAAAGGACGCCATAGGCATAAGAGAAGCGGTCTTTTCCGGGGAAATGGGCCTATCCGGCTTTTCGGAGGATGAAAACGACGCATATGCGCTGCACTGCGTGCTGTATGACGACGATGCGCCCGCGGCATATTCGCGGATATACTTTGACACAGACAGGTTCATGCTGGACGACATCTGTGTCAAGCGCGAGTTTAGAGGGATGCAGATAGGCGACATGCTCGCGAGAGTCACGATTTTGCGCGCGCTCGAATACACGGATAAGCTGACGATACACTGCTTTGAAAGCAGCGCCGGCTTTTTCGAAAGATACGGCTTTATGCCTAATGGACAAAGAGATTTTATAGGGAAATATCCCGCAGTTTGGCTGTATGCGCAGGGCGACGGGTTAAAACTCGCCGGAAAATGTGCAGAATGCCACGGCTGCGGAGGATGCGGAGAACATTAATGATAAAAATAACGGCCGAGGACGCACAAAACGCACTTGAACTTGCAAATCAGGCAGGCGTCGATGAGGCGGATTTTAAACACCTGCTCAAAAACAGGTGCGTGCATTTAAATGGAAATTTTATAAAAAAGGACTGCGAGCTACAGGCGGGAGACATCCTCGAGCTGTTCGTCGAGGAGGAGCTGCCCGAGCTTATACCCGCCCCGCAGATAGTCTATGAGGACGAAAACCTCATTATATTCAACAAGCCGGCGGGAATAGCCTGTGACTACAGCCCGGACGGCGGGCGCACGCTCATGCTGCTGGCGGAGGAGCAGATGCGCAGCCGCGGCGAATACAACGCGGGTCTGCTCATTTTACCATACCTCTGCACGCCGATAGACCAATTTACGGGCGGATTAGTGGTCGTGGCAAAAGATGAAAACGTATTCAAGGCGGCTTGTGAGGCGGTACGTCAGCGCCGCCTGCGCAGGTTTTACACAGGCATAACCGCGTGTTCGCCGGTGAGGGACGAGGCGGAGCTGCACAGCTTCATGACGGTCAACAACAAAAAGGACAGCGTGAAGATACAGGACAGACCGGGAAACATGGCTCAGCCCGTGGTGACGAGATACCGCGTGACCTCACGCGTGGGGGATTTCTGCCGCGTGGAGGCGGAGCCCGTCACATCCAAGCCGCACCAGCTTCGCGCACAGTTTTCGCACATGGACGCGCCCTTTTTGGGAGATGAGGATTTCGGCTATCACAGCATCAACAGGAAGATGGGGCTGACGTATGAATCACTATGGCTCACGCGCCTTGAATTCTGCGTGGGTGAGAATAACATCCTGAGCTATCTGGACGGTAGGGTGTTTGAATGCGTTGGCATGCTGCCCGAGCTGCCTGAAGAATATTACAGCGAATAATAAGGTATCTCTTTTGGCGCGGCAATCCGCCAAAAGAGATGGATCATACGCAAGTCAAACGCCTTGCCCTACGAAGATAAAGCGAGCTTGCCGATGACATGCGGCGCAGGTTTAAAAGCGACCCCAAAAGGGTCGCTTTTAAACTAAGCCTGCACATATGATGGAGCTTTGCGTTAGTAAAATAACCTATGACTTCAATTTATGCGTGAGTTTGCTCTTTTAAAAAAACGAGTAAATCGTCGTTTTGGCGCCGCATTATCATTATCGAAGTTGCATAATAAAAGTGGAGACACCAGAGAGTTAATAATATACTTAACTTGAAGAGGTGGAAACATGAAAAGGACGTACAGCAAAGAATTCAAAAACAAGGCGTGCAAATTGATGGTGAAGGACAACATAGCGGTGACGATCGTAGATGAAAAATCCGGAATCAGCCACATAATGCTGTACAGATGGGTATAGGAATATTGTGAATTAGGGGATGAAGCGTTTGTTGGAAAAGACCATTTAAAGTCGGCTGACGTGGAATTGAGGAAAATGCGGCGAGAAGGCTTGTAGGATGGTCGATAAAACGCCACCAGAGGCGGGATGTCGTTCAGGAGGCGTTTGAAATGGGTGTCGGCAGGAACCCTGAACGTCCAAAAACGCAGTATATTACAGCGACAGGAGCCGTCAGTATACGGCAAAAGCAACAAAGGAAATAATTTAGAGATTCGGTTTCTGAAAAAAGCATGTCGCGCCCCGGAACGCCGAGTGATAACCAACCGATAGAGAGCTTTTGGCTGACACTCGAGTGCGAACTGCCGGATATCCGGCAGTTCGCACTCGAGAAAGCCGCGCCGGCCTTAGTAAAATACTTCGAAGTGTGCTACAACTCAGAGCATATTCATTTCGGGATCGGCTATATGACTCCGAGTGAATGTTTTAGGGAATTAACTCTTTGGGTTGTCTGCTTTTATTGACAAGTTTCATACAAAGCAAAAATCCTACCACATTCATGATAGGATTTTCTATTTGGTAGCGGCAGTGGGATTCGAACCTACGACCAATCGGGTATGAACCGAGTACTCTAGCCAGCTGAGCTATGCCGCC
>CAKROK010000016.1 GCA_934373295.1 uncultured Christensenellaceae bacterium
CAGAAACGCCTGATTGATACATTTGTAAACGCTGTGTATGTGTTCGATGATAAACTGGTCTTGACCTACAACTATCAACATGGGACGCAGACGATCTCACTTGACGAGATCGCGTCGGCACTGAGTTCGGATTTTGATGGGGCTACTCCACCAGAAAAAAGCACTTGCTTTTCGCAAGTGTTTTTTGATATACCCGTTCTCTCGGTGATATAATCATTTTAGATGATTTCTGCGTTTTTTTGAAATCGACAGAAATCGCTCGGCGTGTTGTTCGATTGGCTGTATTTCACAGGTATAATAAAGCCATCAAATGAAGGAGGCAGTAAGCCATGAATACAGATAAGATTTACGCAGAACACATCGCAAACGAATACGCACCGAAGGACACCTCGAAGATAGCGGCGCTTAAAAAGCTGGATGCAAAGGCCAAGCGCCCCGCATTTATTTTCACATATACACTCGGGGTGATATCCGTGCTCGTGTTTGGGCTGGGCATGTGCCTTGCTATGGGAAAGGTCGGAGGAAACGGCGCGGCGTCTTTTGCCGCGGGGATAATACTCGGCGTTGTCGGAATGGTCGGGATTTGCGCAAATTATCCGTTATATAAGCGAATTCTCGAAAACGGCAAGAGAAAATACGCCTTTGAGATAATGGAGCTGGCTAAGGAGATAAGCGATAAATAGACATTGAAGAAGATAGCGGAAATTTTAAACAGTATCGTGCATCCGCCGAAGTGGGTGTTTTTCGCCCCTCCGGCGGTGCTTGCGGCTCTGATATATTTTAGTCATGCGAAAAACCGGCGCAGCAGCATATGCGGTATACACGTTGTCTGCATATTGCCTGATAATATGAATATTGCCCCTGCCTAAATTGGTGAAAAGGGCGAAAGACGCCGTAATGCGCAGGGCGCTCGGCACGGACTTTGGAAAGAGGTATGTAGCTGACCTCGCGTTTCGCGGTGAGGTCGCGATTTATCGGGGAATGACGATAAATCTGTTATATGCCGCATTTCGCGCGGTAGTCGGCATATGCTATGGCTCGGCGTGGTTTTTGACGATGGCGGCTTATTATGCCATGCTGGGCGGCTTACGCGCATATCTCATAAAATGCTATAGGCGCAATGAGCCGGAAAAGGAGCTTCAATGCTATAGAAAAACGGCGTGGATGCTGTTTTTGCTGAATGTAACGATGGGCGGGATGATATTGGTGACCATAATCACCGATTCGGCGTATTCGTATTCCGGGTTCATCATCTATGTTTCGGCGATATATGCGTTTTATGCGTTTATATTCTCCATCGTCAACATCGTCAAATTTAGAAAGCTGGGCAGCCCGATATTATCCGCCGCAAAGGTCTTAAACCTCGTCGCCGCGCTGATGTCCGTGCTTGGATTGCAGACGGCCATGATAGCGCGCTTTTCGCCGAGTGACGAGGGCTTTAGGCAGACGATGAACATCATCACGGGCGGGGTGATTTACGGGACGGTCATAGCCATAGGCGTTTATATGCTGATACACAGCGCGAATTTGAAAAGGAGGATGGCGCTTGAACAGGTCGGAGAGTAAGTATTTTTCCACCGCCGCGAAAATGGACGCGGCGTTTTTGGAGCTGATAGAGAAAAAGGACTTTGAATACATCACGGTGAAGGAGATATGCGAAAAGGCGGGCGTGAACCGCTCGACATTCTATCTTCACTATGAGACTATAGGCGATCTTTTATCGGAAAGCGCGCAATATATAGTAGGTCAGTTTGTCAGCTATATGCCCTATGATACGAAGGCGTTTCTTGAAAAGCTGAATACATGTTCGCTTGACGAGCTTTATCTCATAACGCCTGAATACCTCCTGCCGTTTTTGCGGTTTATAAAGGAAAACCGCCGTATTTTCCGCGCGGCGGTGGAGAACGCGTCGATTTTAAAAATGCATGACGCATATCGCGATCTAAACCGCTACGTCCTCGCGCCGATATTGGAGCGGTATGACGTCCCCGAGGAGGAACGCGGCTATATGATGATGTTTTATTTAAACGGGCTGATGGCCGTCGTGGATGAATGGCTGAAAGGGGACTGTAAAGACGCCGAGGAGCACGTGATATGCGTCATTCAAAAGTGCATTATACGGCCGAAAAATCGGGTATGAAAAGAACCGCCCAAAAACGAGTAATGGGCGGCCAAAAAAGAAATGCAATTATTCCAACGGGAAATACCCGATTTGGACGTATCAGGCGAGGCAGAAATCCGTTATCTGCCTCGCGATTATCTTATGTCCCTTGCTGTTGTAGTGCATACCGTCATCACAGACATAGGGAGTGTAGTCGTCCATCGATGTGAACGTGCTGCGGATATCGAGCAGGGGTACGTCGTTTTCGTGCGCGATCTCGCAGACAGCGTCGTTATAATCCCTGTGCCAGCGGAAGATGTGGTCGACGTCGCCCAGCCATTTTAGTATGTTATCGGGATTGTTTCCCTTTGAGACCCAGTCGAAAAAGCGCTGAGCATCCAGCGGGGGGAGAGTGAGCATGACGGGGTTTGCGTGAAATGCGCGCACCTCCTTTATGAGCTTGTCATAGCAGCTCTTGAAGCGGTCGAGCGGGATGAGCGGCTGATGCTCTTCATCGGGATGCTCGGAGATGCTCTTCCAATCGAAGTTGCAGTCATTCCCGCCGAATTCTATGAACGTATAGTCGTATTTTGAAAGCTCGTCGGCGTGCTTTAAGAGGATATCGCTGCCCTTTACTATATCACATCCGAATTTTGAGTAATTTGAAACGCTTATGCCTGTCGCTTGAGAGACCAGGCTCATAAAGCTGTCCTTTAAAAATGTATATCTGTTTTTTAAGCTGTCCAGTACCACGCCCTTAGCAAGGCTGTCCCCAAAAACACATATTGATTTCATAAAATTTAACCTCTACTTGTATAAATCTAATTTTAATTATTATATTATGCGATATCAAATATGTCAACAACAATATTGTAAAATATGTTGGCTTGTAAAAAATCTTTTTTGTGATATAATATAATAAAAAGTGAGCATGAGGAGCATTATGGAAAGACTGTCTCAAATAAAGGAAAAATTTGAGGAAAAGCGTCCGGTGAAGTGGGAGATGATTCCGGATATACCCTTAAATAAAAACCAGGTCGTCATGTACATGCCGAGGCAGCTCGTCGGCACAGAGGGGGAAGACGACATAACCTCCGCGATGATAAACAACTACATCAAGGACGCGGTAATGCCCCGTGCGAACGGAAAGACGTATTCGAGGGAGCATATAGCATATCTGACCGCCATTTCTATAATGAAAAAATCCCTTTCCGTAAAGGAGATAAAGACCTTGATAGACCTTTCCCGCGGGGAGAGGGAGACGGCGGATTATTACGAGAGCCTGAACGCCTCGCTTGACAGGGAGCTGACACAGGCGGCGTCCTGTTTAAATGAGGAGATGACTCAGCAGGAGGTCGTCGACCTCGCGATGGAGCTTGCTATATCCGTTTATGCGAGGAGGGTGCTGTGTGAACAGCTCGTGCAAATATTGACGGAACAGCAGGAGCAGAGAGATAAGGCGAAGGAGGATGCCAAAAAGAAAGACTCCGCGAAAAAAGAGGAAGAAAAGGCATGATAATGCTGAGAAAAGCAAAACGGTCGGGATATATCACATCTCGACCGTTTTAATTTACCTGAAATATTGATAGAAGTTGCACTTCATGTTGCCGTTATACAGCTTGCGCTTTTTATCGCACTTTTTGCCGAAATACTTTTCAAAGTCCTCATCAGAGCATATGAAATAGTATTTGAAATCGGAAAGGGGGAGGAGCGCCTTGCCGAGAGAGGCATAGAGCGCGTGGACCTCGTCCCGCTCGCCCATGCGCACGGCGTAGGGCGGGTTTGAGATTATCGTACCGTTCTCGGTAGCGGGGGAGAACCTCGCCGCGTCCTTCATGGCGAATTCAATGGCGTTTTCCACACCCGCTCTTTTGGCGTGATATCTCGCCATATCGAGCACGCGTGGGTCGATGTCATATGCGAATATGGGCGCTATCGGGCCGCGGACTTCATCCGCGCGTGCGGCTCTGCGCTCGGAAGCGAACGCGGCGGCGTATACCTGACTCCAGCTCTCGCAGGAAAAGCGCCTGTTGAGGTTGGGCGCGATGTTCTTCGCCTTTAACGCGGCCTCTATGGCGATGGTGCCCGAGCCGCACATTATGTCATAAAACGGGCGGTCATACCAGCGCGTCAGGCGGATGAGTCCGGCGGCGAGCGTCTCCCTCAAGGGCGCGACGGCGTTCTTCACGCGGTAGCCGCGGCGGTTTAACCCCATGCCGGAGGTGTTGAGACTGACGGTGACTTCATCCGCGAGTATGCTTATATACACGCTCTTTTCCTCGGCGTCCTCCCGATAAAAAGACAGGCCGTATACGCTTTTCAGGCTTTCGACGATAGCCTTTTTGCCCAGGCGCTGAATATCGGGCACGCTCTTTAAAACGGAGCGCACGGAATCGCCCAATACGGGGAAGGACGAATGCTTA
Organism: uncultured Christensenellaceae bacterium; assembly: GCA_934373295.1. Classification (GTDB taxonomy): domain Bacteria; phylum Bacillota; class Clostridia; order Christensenellales; family Christensenellaceae; genus HGM11616. Next base: position 4,525 of record CAKROK010000016.1, read on the forward strand.
GAGAGGTAGTCACACCAGTTTATCGCCTTTACTCCCTCGAAAAGCTCGTCAAAGGTGGTCGCCTTAAACTGCTTTAGGACGAGATAAACCCTATCCGCGCAGGCAAGGCGGAGGTTTACGCGCGCGATCTCGTTCGCGGTCGCCTCGAAAAATATCCTCGCGTCCTGCGAATGCGGCTCAAGGCCCATCGCTTTAAGCTCGTTTGCGACGGCGAACTCCAGCCCGAATGAGCAGGCGGCGTAGCACTTTAGCTTATCCAAAAATCTCGTCCTCCTTTAAATTGGCTATTTTTTCATAATCCTTATCCCCGGGGAACTCCCTTTCGAGGATGAACTCGCCCGTTATCGCCTCGATGGCGTAGCGAATCTCGCTATATGTGAAGTAATCTATGTCTGCGTCGTCTAAATGCTCGCGAAGCAGGGGCAGGGCGCGCTCGTCGCCCACGGATTGCTCGAGCGTTGCGAAATAGTCGAGGTCGATCTGTCCGCTGTTATATGCCGCTAAAAGCAGGTCCGATGTGCGCCCGTCCTCGTCGGGAAGGTCGGTCAGAATATCGAGAATTATAACTGCGGGGTATTTGTCCGCAAGGGGATATGCGCCGAAGAGCAGGTCGCGGATGTATCTCGTGTTGGGCGCACTGTGAAAAATGCGCATTATAGTCTCGCTCAGATCGCCCGGCTCGGTTATTTTCAGCAGCAGTGTAACATACCTTGAATACGGATGGTCGCGCTGCATCTCCTCTATTAAATCAATGAAATACGTGCGCACGTCCTCCAGCGCGTCGGGGGAGATATCGCCCGTATCATCGAGATTTATGATATCTATCATGAGCGAATATGCGTCGTCGCCCTTGTCGATAATGCAGTCGATGAGCGGCTCGGGGATGTCCATATCGTGTTCGATATACGATATCAAAAGGGAGATGAGCTTTGCGGCGTCGTCTATCTCGAAGAAGTATTCGTTGGGGGAGATGCCGTTTAGCCAGCTCTTTTTTGCGGCGAACCACTTTGCACGCGCCCGCGCCGCGGCGGCCTCCAGCTTGTCGTCGTCCTCCTCCAGCTCGGGATGCTTGTTGACCCATGCGATAAAGTCGCGCATGAACCGCGCGTTAAAATCGATGGGAATGTTATAGTTACTGCTCATTTCTATCTTCTCCGATCTCGGCGCTTACCAGCTTTAAGCACCTTATTACGGACATCTCCGCCACGCCGAAGCTGCGGCAGATCATGCCCAGAGTTATATCCGCCCTGTAGCCGCCCTCTAAAAGGGTGTAGTATATGAATGCGGCGGCCCATGCCTTTTTGTTTACCATCTTTGCGGGCTTGCCCAATGCGGCTAAGTATCTGTCGATGATCATAGCGACCGCGCGCATCATATCGGGGTCGTCCGCGCAAAATTCAGACGAAGCGATAAGCGATATGACCGCCTGACTGCTTTTGCTTATATCGGAAAGCGACTCCATCTCGCCCACGCGCACCTCCGCCAGCTTTCCGCCGATATACGCTAAAAAGGGCTGATTATATTTGAGACGCGCCATGAGTATGAACAGGTCATTTTTGACGTCGTCCGGCTCATATGAATCCATGAGGAACCGACGCAGGGCGTCCTCCGCGCGGCTGTCCTTAAAGGAAGCGATAAGCTCGGCGCTCACCCGCTTTATATCCGGGTCGATGAAGTGAAGCCCCCACATCATCATGCTGTAGAAGTTCGGGTCGGATACCCAGAGGTCGTGCATGTGCTCCTGTCCCTTTGAGGATTCCGCGTGGAGATATGACAAGCGCCTGTGTATCTCGCTCGGGGGGACCTGATAAATATAGGACTGTTCGACCACGTTTGACGGACTGACCTCGAAAATGCGCTGTATCTTATTCTTGTAATACTGCGCGATGGAGTCCGTCGGATCGATATACAGCATCTTCATGTATGCGTCCAGTGCCTCCGCGAGTCTGCCCGTATTTGAGCACGCCGCGGCATATATGAACAGCATACGGGTGTCATATGGGTCATATTCCAGAATGCTCTTTACGGTATCATACGCGCGTTCATGCAGACCGACTTCACAGAACGTGAGCAGCATCTTGTTTAAGTCGCCCTCGTCGGTTGTCTTTATGTCGGACAGCTTGTCGCAATAGCTCTTTGCCTTGTCGATGTCTGTAGACGAGTAAAAAATCGCGAGGTTACATAGGGTATGTACGTTTTTAGGCGAGTATTTCAGCGTGCGCTGTGAAATATCGATCGCCTTTTTGTTTTCGCCTATGCAGAAGTACGCTAAGGCGAGGTTGTTCTGCAAGGACGCCGCGCGGGGATTTTTCGCGCAGAGCGGCTTTAGAGTGTCGATAGCTTCCTTAAACTGCCCGCTGTCAAGAAGCTCCTTGCCTCTGTTGGCGTCCTCCATGGTCATGTCCTTTACCGGCTCGGGCTCTTCATGGGAGGACGTGAGCATTTCATATGCGTCCTGCGCGTCCTCGATATGCTCGCCGTCCGGAAAGTCGGTTATGTAATGTAAAAACGTCTCCTCCGCCTTGGCGTAATCGCCCAGGTTAAAGAGGTTGACCGCGATATCGAATATAGTATCTCCGCCAAACGTCTTAGCCATGCCGAGCAGCTTAAACAGCTCGAAGTTGGATTCCTCATATAGCCCCATCTCAGAGAGGGTCTCCGCCAAAAGCAGCTTATATTCGTCGTTTTTGGGGTCCTTTTCTATCGCGGAGCGGATGTTGGCGAGCGAGTCTATGTAGTTTCCGCTGTCAAACGCCTTAAAGTGCCTGTTGAGGTAGAAATCCGCGGTTCTTTCAAATGATAGTATCTTGTTCGTCATATTGTTCCTTTTTGTGGTGTTTTATGGCTTTTGCTTCGTCATTTTTGCTTGGCCTGCTCAAGTATGCGTTCGAGGTCGTCTGCGGAGAACTGATATTTCTTGTTGCAGAAGCGGCAGACGACCTCCGCCTTGCCGTCCTCGCGGATTATATCCGAAATGTCCTTTTCGCCCAGCGTGACGAGTATGCGCTCGAAATGCTCCTTGGAGCATGAGCAGAGATACTCGGGGTGAGAGTCGGAAAGGTGCTTTATGTCAAAACCGTCAAATATCTTTTTCACGCAATCGTCGGGGGACATGCTCATGAGCATTATGCCGTAGTTGGATATGTCGTTTATTCTGCTCTCCACGCGCGATAAGGTCTCCTCGCTCGCGTTCGGAAGGGGGGAGACGATTAGCCCGCCCGCGACTATCACCGTCGCGTCGATATCCACCCAAACGCTCAGGTAGACTATAGAGGGCTGCTGCTCGCTCATGAGGTAGTAATATGCGATATCCTCCGCGATCTCGCCCGACTGTATGGGAGTATTGCCGATATACGGCTCTTTTAATCCGAGGTCCTTAACGACGGTCACGAAGCCGTCTTTACCCACAGCGCCGCCGACGTCCAGCTTGCCGTCAGATCGCGCGGGGAGGTCGACATGCGGGTTGCCTATGCAGCCCTTTACGTGGCCGTGCGCGTCCGCCGTGGCGATTATAGTGCCTGCGGGGCCGCCGCCGTTTATGCTCACGGAGAGGTCGTCGTCCTCTCCCTTTAAGCCGGATGCCATCATCACTGCTGCGGTGAGCGTGCGCCCGAGCGCCGCCGTGCATGTGGGCAGGGTGTTGTGGATATTCCTCGCATATTCCGCTATCTGCGTCGTATCTGCGGCAGTTACTGATATCTCGTCGTCAAGAATGTATTTTGAAATCGTATTTTCCATGGCATTATTCCTCATCTGTTATATTTTTTCAGCGATAAACTGTATTCTTTCGTCGTCGTCATTTGCGGGCCGGTCGGTCAAAAAGCCGAGCGCACGGCAGTTTTCAAAGCCCGCCTCGCGCAGCATGAAAAGTACCTCGTCCGCGTCATATGCGCGCTGGGTCTGCTGTTCATCCTCGCGTGAGTATAGCTTGCCCTCTCTTTTAAAAAGCGTCAGGCTCATTTGAAGAAGACGCGTTGTTTCATCAAAGCTGTTCTGCCAAAGCAGCGTCACGTCGTCTGAATCGTCAAAGAATAGATTGCTGCCCAAAACATCGCGCAGCTTATGCAGGCTGGATATGTCAAACAGCAGCCTTCCGCCCGTTTTTAGGCAGGAGTACGCCGCGCTTAAAAATTTTCTAAGCATATGCGGCTCGGTCAGGTAGTTCACGCCGTCACAGCAGCATATCACCGCGTCCTGCGGGGGGAGGGACAGCTCGCACATGTCCTGACATATGAAATTTGGCTTTAAGCCGTATGCACGTGCGTTTGCGGCGGCAATATTCAGCATTTCGGGGGAGATATCCGATGCGGTTACGCGGTATCCCATCTCGCACAGCCGAAAGGTAATGCCGCCCGTGCCGCAGGCTGTCTCCGCGACGCGCCTGCATTTTTCGGGGAGCAGGGACGCGACGTAATCCGCCCAGCGGTCGTAATCGACGTCGTACATCAGCTCGTCATATACCTTTGAAAGCGCACAATAGCTGTTTTTAAACATTATAATCCTCTGACACAATAATCTAGACTATATTATATCATAAAAATGCTATAGGGGGTAGTTAATAGAATAATTTGAGTTAGCTTTGCGAGAAAATCCCAATATAGACGCGAATTTTGTGTTTTGTTTGTTTTTGGGGAGGTCAATTGTGTAATCTGCGGTAGTTTGATATAATGAGTTAAAAAATGACTGATATAGATTAGCAGGAGAATGGACTTGTTTATGTTTTTTAGAAAAATGAAGGTTGAGGAACATGTCGAGAAGGCAAATGATTACCTTTTAAAAAACTATATAGATACTGTTGACGCCTGTTTCAGATACGAACTAAAAGAAGAAAAAGAGGATGTATATGATGAAGAGAAGGTAATGAAATTACTAAGCGATTGCTCAGGCTACAATGATGCAGAAAAAATTTTAACGGCTCTTGAGAAAAACGTGAATGAAACCTTTGTAGACAGATTGATTTCTTATATAGACAAAAAAGGTGTACGCGACTCACAAATATATAAAGCAGCACATGTTGACAAAAGACTGTTTTCGAAGATGATATCGAACCGTGAATACAAGCCTTCAAAGGACACTGCGATTGCGCTTTTACTTGCGCTGGAACTTTCACTTGATGGGGCTAAAGATATGCTTTCGCGAGCGGGATATGCATTTTCTCACAGCAATAAAAGAGATATCATAATAGAGTATTTTTTTAAAGAAAAGGTGTACAACCTTATGGATGCAAACTATATTCTTCATAGACTAAATCAAAAGATTATCGGCAAATTTTGAAAAAGTCGCATTAAATGCGACCATTTTCTTGTGTATCATTGTAATATAACCATATCAGTTAAAGAGGAGAGTATATATGAAGGTTCTGATATGGTTTCTGTGTATTTTGGTTTATTCGCTGTTTGTTAATTTTTTAAAACTAGGCGGTGTTAATTTAGGAGGAATACCGACAGTAATTTTTGTCGGTTTAACATTGTTGATAGCGAGAGCGCTATGCAAAGAGTGGGACGAGCATGTAAAAGAAAAAAAGACCAAAGAAAACGACGAGAGCAGCAAAGATAACTAAAAAAGTTTTCAAAGAATTACGCCTTTTTGCCCCTACTCCAGCGCCTGCGGACAAAACGCCTTCAAAGCCGCATACAGCTTATGCACGGGCAGGCCGACGACGTTGAAATAGCAGCCGTCGATTTTTTCGATAAAGCGGGAGGCATAGCCCTGTATGCCGTATGCGCCCGCCTTGTCGTAGGGCTCGTCTGTCGCGGCATAATCGCAAATTTCGCGCTCGCTCATCTCGCAGAAGTGTACGAGCGTGCGCTCATAGTCACTTAAAACATTGTCGCCGTGAATTAGGCAAAAGCCCGTGTAGACCTCATGATCTTTGCCGGACAGCTCATGCAGCATCTTCTCGGCATGTGCTTTATCGACCGGTTTTCCCAACGGACGACCGCCGCAAAACACGAGGGTATCGGCGGATATTATGAGGTCGGCGGGATGCACCTGCGCTACTGCGAGCGCCTTTTTTCGCGATATATCCATAACTATCCTCTCGGGAGCGGTTTCGTCCGTGCGCTCGTCCGTGGGGACGGTGAAAACGGTGAAGTCGTCTATCAAGAGGGAAAGCAGCTCTTTTCTGCGCGGGGATGCGGATGCGAGTATTATGTTCATGGTTTTTCTCCGTATGTTAATCTTTTTCACTATTATATACTCTTTCGCATTCACTTTCAAACCGAGGGGAATCCTTGCGCAGCGTGCGTAAATTGACCCATTCGCGTATAAACACATATATCACGGCGAATGCGGGTATGCCCACTATCATGCCCGAAACGCCGCCTATTCCGCCGCCGGCTATGACCGCGACGAGCACCCAAAATGAGGAAATGCCCGTGCTGTCCCCCAGCAGCTTCGGACCGACGAGTTGACCCATCACGAACTGAACGGCGACGGTTATTATAATAAACCAAAGTGCGCTCAAGGGCGATTCGAGCGTGAGCAGCAACGCGCAGGGCAGGGCGCCTATCACCGGGCCGACCATGGAGATGAGGTTGCATATGCCCATTATTATGGAGATTAGCATGGCATAGGGCAGCCCCAGCGCCCACATGGGCAGAAATGTGCATATGGCGACGAGCAGGCATTGGAGCAGCTTTCCGGAAAAATATCCCGAAAAGACCTTGTTTGACTCCATCGCGACGCGGACGAGGAAAAAGTACGTCTTTTTATCAAAAAGCGCATAGCATAGGCGGTCGCATTGCCTGATAAGCGGGGCCTTGAATATGACCATGTAGACCGCTATGACGAGGGAGAGAAAAAACGCGGATATGTCCTTTGAAAATGAGATGACGGCGGCACGCACCAGCTCGAGGGAATCGGGCGACGAGCCGCCTATGAGCGCCTGCGGCGTGAGCGTGATATCCAACCCCAGGCGGGAAATCGCGGAATTTAAAAAGCTCATCGCGCTTTCGATGTAGTCGGGAAGGCGTTCTATGAGGAGCGAGAGGCTTTTTGACAATGACCCCGCGGCGGGAACGATCAAAAGAGCCGCGATACCCAATAAAACGAGGGTGAACGCCAGCGCGGAGAGGACGCGCACGGTCGTTTTCTTCTTGAAAATGCTGGTTTTTAAAATGATGCGTTCTAAAAACGACACGGGCTTATCGAACAAAAACGCGAAAAACAGACCGAGCAGAAAGGGGAGGATTATATGGCGCGCGGACTGCAAAAAAACGTTCAGATTTTTGGGGTAAAAGAGCAGCGCCGCGATGACGAGCACGGCGGACGCGCATAAAATGAGCAGCATTATTCGGCGCTTTCGGTCGATTTTTTTCATTTTAAACCTCCTGTTAATATCCTTTTCTTAGTGTTGTCCGATTTGATAAAATTATGTTTACGCGGCAGTTTAACGTATTCGGTTTCATTTGGCGTTAAAGCGGATAAACGTAAGAATTTGCAGTACGGATTTTTTGAGTGAAATATCGAATGAAATGTTGAATAATATGGGCAAACGTGCTATAATTTAATACAAATATTCAGAGTGATTTTTAGCTGAAGGGTCACTTTCGGCTTTGTATAGGAGTTTTTATATGAGAAGGATTGCGGTATTGACGAGCGGCGGCGATACCCCGGGCATGAATGCGGCTATCAATGCCGTCGTGATGACGGCTAAGACGCACGGGCTTTCGGTGATCGGCGTTGAAAAGGGTTATGCGGGATTGATCGAAGGACGTCTTTTCGAGCTGCATTCAAAGGATGTTCGCGGAATGGTGAACAGAGGCGGCACGATGCTCAAAACGGCGAGATGTCTTGAAATGAAGACGGAGGAAGGCCGCGCGCAGGCGATAAAGGTATTAAACGCTTTCGGCGTGGAGGGGCTTGTCGTGATAGGCGGCGACGGCTCGTTTAAGGGCGCAAAGGTGCTCTCCGATATGGGCATAGCCACCATCGGCTTACCCGGGACTATCGACAATGACCTCGCGTACACAGACTACACAATCGGCTTTGACACGGCGGTCAACTGCGTCGTGGAGGAAATTTCAAAAATACGCGACACGATGCTTTCGCACGAGCGCATAGGCGTGATAGAGGTCATGGGCAACAAATGCGGCGACATAGCGCTTAATGCGGGCGTCGCGGGCGAGGTCGAGTATATAATCGTCCCTGAGATGCCCTTTGATGTGGATTCCATATGCGACAGCCTTTCAAAGAGGGCAATAAAGGGCAACAAGACCAGCCTTGTGATAATATCCGAGGGCGCGGGAAAGGGCGAGGCCGTGGCGAACTACCTTCGCGCAAAGACGGGCTTTGACGTAAAGGCGATAAAGCTGGGCTACGTCCAAAGAGGAGGCACGCCCACCGCTTTTGACAGGCTCATAGCGATAAAGATGGGCACGCGCGCCGTCGAGCTGCTCACAGAGGGCAAGGCGGGCAGAGTCGTGGGCATCCGCGGCGGGAAGATAATCGACCAGGAGATAAACGACGCCCTTGCGATGAAGCTGAAATTTGACAAATCGCTTTTTGAAGAACATAATAAGAGAATGAGCTATTAATAAGGATAATACGGAGGGCGGGCATATGAGCTTTTATGAGTTAAAGAGAATCATCACTTGCGGCATGATCGCCGCAGGCTTTATGCTGCCCTGTCACATTTTATAACGGAGGAAAACGAGCGTATCATGATTGATATGCTTGTTTTTTAAATAATTTGATATTCATTTAATGGAGGAAATACTAATGTCAGGCAAAATCGTTAAAGAAGGTCTCACGTTCGATGACGTGCTGCTCATCCCGCAGAAGAGCGAGGTCACGCCGAATATGGTCGACCTTTCTTCGGAGCTAACAAAGGGAATAAAGCTCAATATCCCGCTCATGTCCGCGGCGATGGATACCGTTACGGAATCCGCGCTTGCAATAGCTATGGCGAGAGAGGGCGGCATAGGCATAATCCACAAGAACATGACGATAGAGGAGCAGGCGTCCAACGTCGATAAGGTCAAAAGGAGTGAGCACGGCGTAATAACCGACCCGTTCAGCCTTTCGCCCTATCACACCATCGCGGACGCGGACGCGCTCATGGGCAGATACCGCATAAGCGGCGTGCCGATAACGCTGGAAAACGGCAAGTTAGTGGGCATTTTGACAAACAGAGACCTTCGCTTTGAGGAGGATTTCACCAAGAAGATAAGCGAGTGCATGACGACGGAAAACCTCATCACGGGCGGCCCGGGCACGACCCTTGCCGAGGCGCAGGAGATCTTGAGAAAGCACAAGATCGAAAAGCTCCCGCTCGTGGACGAAAACTATAAGCTCATAGGACTCATCACCATAAAGGATATCGAAAAGTCCATACAGTACCCCAACGCGGCAAAGGACGTCAACGGCAGGCTGCTTGTCGGCGCGGCGGTGGGCGTGACCAAGAACCTCATGGAGAGGGTCGAGGCGCTCTATAACGCAAAAGTGGATATCATCGCGCTGGATACGGCGCACGGTCATTCGAGAAACGTAATGATGAACGTCGAAAAGATAAAGGAAAAGTATCCCGATCTTCCCGTCATCGCGGGCAACGTCGCCACGGCGGAGGCTGTGCATGACCTCGCGTCCGCGGGCGCGGATGTCATAAAGGTGGGCATAGGCCCCGGCTCGATATGCACCACGAGAATAATCGCGGGCATAGGCGTGCCTCAGCTGACGGCTGTGCTGGATTGTGCGGAGGAGGCTGAAAAGTGCGGCGTAACGGTCATCGCGGACGGCGGTATAAAATACAGCGGCGATATCGTAAAGGCGCTCGCTGCGGGCGCATCCGCAGTCATGATGGGCAGCGTTCTCGCGGGCGTAAAGGAATCCCCCGGCGCGACGGAGATATATCAGGGCAGACAGTTCAAGGTCTATAGAGGCATGGGCTCCATCGCGGCGATGGAGAACGGCTCCAAGGACAGATACTTCCAGGAGGATGCCAAAAAGCTCGTTCCCGAGGGTGTCGAGGGCAGAGTTCCTTACAAGGGCCCCCTCTCCGAGACCATTTTCCAGATGGTTGGCGGCATAAGAAGCGGCATGGGCTACAATGGCGCAAAGACAATAGCCGATCTTTCCAAGAACGCGAAGTTCGTGAAGATCACCGGCGCAGGACTTTCTGAGAGCCATCCTCATGATATATCTATCACAAAGGAAGCTCCCAATTATTCGGGACAATGCTGACAAAAGAAAAAATAGACGCCTTACACGAGGCAATAGCACAATACAAAACCGCCGTCATTTCCCTTTCGGGGGGAATGGACAGCATAGCCATGGCGGCTGCGTCCAAGGAGGTATTGGGCGCGGACAACGTCAAGACGGTCACCGCCATAACCGCCTTTTTAACGGAGACGGAAAAGAACACCGCAAAACAGGTCTCGGAGAGACTGGGCATAGAGCATTCGTTCGTGCGCGTCTTTCTGATGAAGAGTCCGGACGTCGTGAGAAACGATTCAAAGAGATGCTATTACTGCAAGCAGATAATCCTCGATGGGATAGAATCCGTGCGTAAAAACCTGGGCTTTGACGTGATTTTCGACGGCGGGAACATTTCCGACAACTGCGAATACCGTCCGGGCGCGAAGGCGGTCGAGGAGCACGGCGTGGTCTCTCCCTTCAAAATCGCGGGATTTACGAAGGAGGACATCGTCGAGCTGATGAAAAGCTACGGCCTTTCGGAGTACATAGTTCCCTCAAATTCATGTCTCGCCACGCGCATAAAGACGGGTCAGCAGATAGATTTTTATCACATCCGTCTGGTATGTGCGGCGGAGACGTATCTTGCGAGCAAGGGCTTTACGCACATAAGATGCAGAGTGGACGGCGACAACGCGAAGATACAGGTCGAGAAGGATGAAGTTCCCGAGCTTTTGGCACATGCGGACGAGATAATCTATGAGATAAAGATGATTGGCTTTAAAGAGGTGACCATCGACGAAAACGGCTATACGAGGTCGGAGTGCCTGACATGACCGAAATAGAGAGCATTTTAACGGCGCTTAGAGACGGCGATATGGACGTCGCCTCGGCGCGTGAAAAACTCGCCGGCGCGGCGATAAGCGACCTCAATCACACGCGCGTCGATAACCTCCGCCCCGTGTTCAAGGGACATCCGGAGGTGATATACGGCGCGGGAAAGACGGCGGAGCAGTTGGTCGAGATAGCAAAAAGCATGTCCGACGTAAAAAACGTGCTTTTTACGCGCGTAAACGCCGAAAAGGCGGAAAAGCTCATCGAGCTTGACTGCGGCGAATATCATTCTGACGCGGGGATATTCGTGCTCAATCCTTTTTTGGAGGACGAGCCGCAAGGAGAGGTACTCGTATGCTGCGCGGGGACGTCCGATCTGCCCGTGGCGCAGGAGGCCGCGCTGACCGCTCAATATATGGGCGCAAAGGTGTCGCGGCTGTTTGACGTGGGCGTGGCGGGCATCCACCGCCTGCTTTCGCATACGGACGAGATACGCTCGGCAAACGTCGTCATCGCGTGCGCGGGCATGGAGGGCGCTTTGCCCAGCGTGATAGCGGGGCTTACGGACAAGCCCGTGATAGCCGTGCCTACCAGCGTGGGCTACGGCGCGAGCTTTGGCGGCTTGGCGGCGCTTCTCGGGATGCTCAACAGCTGCTCATCCGGCGTGAGCGTGGTGAACATCGATAACGGCTTTGGCGCGGGCTATCAGGCAGCGCTGATAAACGCACTTGCAAGGTGAATTTGATATGAGAATACTGTATTTGGATTGTTTTTCCGGCATCAGCGGGGACATGACTTTGGGCGCGCTTATGAGCATCGGCGGGGATGCCGCGGCGTTAAAAGAGCAGCTTTCGCTTTTGGGGATAGACGATGAGTTTGACATAGAGAGCGAAAACGTGAACAGCATGGGCATTTGTGGAATATCCACAGACGTGCTCGTCAATTCGCATCATCATGACCATCATCACGAACATGAGCATGACCATCATCATGAACATGAGCATCATCATGAGCATAGCCACACGAGCTTTGCGCAGATACGCGCGCTCATAGAGAACAGCGGTCTGTGTGATAATGTGAAAAAACGGTCGCTCGACATGTTTTGGGACGTTGCGCGCGCAGAGGCGGAGGTTCACGGGAAGAACGTGGACGACGTTTGCTTCCACGAGGTGGGCGCGGTGGATTCCATAATTGACATCGTGGGAACGGCGATACTCTTAGAGCAGCTCAAAATTGACGGGATGATCCATTCGCGGGTGAATGTGGGCGGCGGAACGGTAAAGTGCGCTCACGGAATACTGCCCGTTCCCGCGCCTGCCACGGCAAAGCTGCTTAGGGATAGGAGCATTTACGGCGAGGACGCGGTCGGGGAGCTCACGACGCCCACCGGCGCGGCGATACTTCTTCGCGGAAAAGAGGGCGAGATACCGCGCGGAAAGCTATTGAAAGAGGGCTTCGGCTTCGGTAAAAAGCAGCTTCCCCACGCGAACTGCCTGCGCGCGATGCTCATAGAAACGGATGAGCCGAAAACTGGCGATACCGTGACGGAGATAAGCGCGAATATAGACGACATGACGGGGGAGGAGATGGCGTTTGCCGCCGAAACGCTCTTGCAAAACGGCGCGCTGGACGTCTGGATGACCCCCGTAATAATGAAAAAGGGACGCCCCGCGAATATGCTCGGCATATTATGCAAAAACGAGGATAGAGAGCGCATAATAGAGTTATGCTTTAAGCATACGACGACGTTGGGCGTGCGATATGTCGAAAAACACAGGGAGATGCTCGAGCGTGATTTTGTAAAGGCGGATACGCAGTACGGGCAGATAACCGTAAAGCGCGCGGGGGGCAACCTCCATGCGGAATACGCGGATTGTGCTCAGGCGGCGAGGGAGAATGGTATAGCTCTGCGCACGGCCGCAAACAGCGCGATAAACGCTATAAATAAGGAGTAATGATGAAAGAAAAGGTATTTGTAATAGACTTCGGAGGACAGTATAATCAGCTTATAGCCCGCAGAGTCAGGGATTATAACGTTTACTGCGAGATACTGCCCTATACAACGCCTATTGAAAAAATAGCCGAGCTTGCCCCCAAGGGGATAATCTTTACGGGCGGCCCGAACAGCGTATATGATGAAAAATCGCCGCATATCGGCAAGGAGATATTCGACTTAGGCATTCCCGTGCTGGGAATATGCTACGGCTGTCAGCTCATGGCGTATCTTTTGGGCGGCACGGTCAGCCCCGCTTCCGAGGCGGCGGCGAGGGAATACGGCAAGACGCTCACGTATTATGACGGTCAGACCGCGCTTTTCGAGGGATTGCCGGAAACGGGAATATCCTGGATGAGCCACGGCGACTATATTTCAAAAGTCCCCGAGGGCTTTGAAATTCACGCACATACGGACGTCTGCCCGACAGCGGCAATGGCAAATGTCGAGAAAAAGCTGTACGGCGTTCAGTTCCATCCGGAGGTCAACCACACGGAGAACGGCAAGGAGATGCTGAGGCGCTTTTTATACGACGTGTGCGGATGCTCGGGAGACTGGCGCATGGACAGCTTTATTGAGGATACCGTGAAGAAAATTCGCGAGCAGGTCGGCAGTGACGGCGTGGTGCTGGGCCTTTCGGGCGGTGTGGATTCATCCGTGACTGCGGCGCTCATAAGCAAGGCCGTGGGTAAGCAGCTCACCTGCGTATTTGTCGATCAGGGATTAATGCGCAAGGATGAGGGCGATTTTGTTGAACAGACTTTTACAAAGCTGTTTGATATGAATTTTGTCCGCGTGAACTGTAAAGAGACATTTTATGAAAAGCTCAAGGGGCATACTGATCCTGAGGACAAGAGAAAGATCATCGGCACGGAGTTTTATAAGGTTTTCAGCGACAAGATCAAGGAAAGCTACGGCGACGGCTATTTCGCACAGGGAACAATTTATCCCGATAGGATAGAGAGCGGAAAGGGCGACGCGGCAAAGATAAAGACGCATCACAATCAGGTCAAAATTACGGACGAGGTCAAATTTAAGGGCATTGTCGAGCCGCTTCAGGATCTCTTTAAGGACGAGGTCAGAAGAGTGGGCGAGATGCTCGGCCTTCCGCATGAGCTGGTTTGGAGGCAGCCGTTCCCCGGCCCGGGCTTGGGCGTAAGGATTATAGGCGAGGTCACGGAGGAGCGCGTGAAGCTGCTTCAGGAGGCGGACGCCGTGCTGCGCGATGAGATGGATAAATGCGGCTATGCACAGCAAATGTCACAGTTTTTTGCGGTTTTACCCGGAGTAAAGACGGTGGGCGTAATGGGCGACGGGCGCACCTACGATGAGCTTATCGCCATTCGCGCGGTGACCACGGACGACTTCATGACCGCCGATTGGGCGAAGATCCCCTATGACATCCTCGGCCGCGTCTCCAACCGCATCATAAACGAGGTCGCGCATGTCAATAGGGTGGTCTATGATATCACGTCTAAGCCGCCGGGAACTGTGGAGTTTGAGTAATAATAAGCAAAAGGCACTACTGACTTTTTCGATCTGTAATGCCTTTTTGCACTTAAAATAGTCCAACAAAACCACTTTTTGTTAGTATTGCAGAGGTTTTATTAATTGAATTTCGGATGAATATTTGGGTTTCTGATATTATATAAAAAACCGGTCACCGAATAGGTGCCCAAGACATTGACGAGCTGAGTGAACCGACAACAAAACATTGAATCTGAGGATTTGGCCTTGGCCATAGCAATGTCGGCTTATATGCTCGGGTTTGGAAGCTATAAGGAGTTTGTGAAATAAACAAACGGATTTTATGCTATGGATTTTTCTAAGTATTCCGGCATGGAGCTTATTCGGATTTATGGTGAGTTACTGGCCAAAATGCGTGAGTACAAACTGATTCGTTCTAAAAATGTTACCGGTGATTTAGGTGAATACATTGTTGTTGATTATTACACCAAAACAAAGGGGTTGCCTAAATTGCAATTTGCTCCGCCGTCAACAAAAAACATCGATGCCATTAGTGTAAATGGTGAACGCTATTCTATAAAGTGCATTACGACAAACACAACAGGGGCTTTTTACGGCATTGAAAAAGATGCTGATATTAACGATATTAAGCCTTTATTTGGGTATGTGGTGATAATCAAGCTTGATGAAAATTATCAGCCGGAATTCATACTGGAACTTGATTGGGAGACGTTTTTCAAACATAAGCATTGGCATTCAAGAATTGGCGCATACAACTTGTTGATAACCAGTTCATTGCTTGATGATGGAAAAATGGTTTACAGAAAGGGGGATGTGCCAAGCAAAGATGCATGACTTGTCATCCGAATTAAATGGGTTTTATGATTCTCATGAAATCGGATAACCGATGTGCATCCGATAATTCAAATAATGTAGATACCCCCTGCTAAATAGCCAAATCAAACTTGTTTAAGATGATTTTGCAGAGGGCGAGTGGCAATAATCACCCCCAAAAAAACACTCGCAAAAAGCTATCGGATTTCAAGAGAAGTTCGGCAGCTTTTTTATTTAAGTATAATTTACTTTGCGATTAAATCCCCAAATTCCCAACCCCCGAATCCTGCGTGAAATTGGGGATGTTATAGAGCACAAGCACCTGAGTGATGTCGTTTTGTTTGATATAGTCCGTCACGGAGCTTTTGAAGAAACGAAGGTCGATGAGGTGCGTTTCGGCATAATCGTCGATGACGAACTGGGTGAAGCAGTTTGCGTAGGAGTCCTTTATGATGAGCAGCTTGCCCTTGCCAGAGCCGTTGACAACTGTGGTGGACTGGTTGGAGTTGAGAAAGGTGGCGTATTGATCCTTTCCGCTCAGATACTTTCGCTCATAGATGCTGTCCGTCATGTAATTTCCGCCGTTATAGCTCACTTTGTGGTCAAGCGTCTTATAGTAGGCGGTGATGGTGTCGTAAGGGGCGAGGGGGTAGTTGACCTTGTTGTAGGTCGTGCCGCGGAAGTTATCGCACAGCGCTTGACTCTGCCAGGCGGAAAGCGGCTGCGCCGTCTTGCCCTGCGAGTGCATCCATGCCGCATAGCAGTAATATGCGCCCAGACTTGTGAAATGGTGGTCGGTCTTGTAGTAGATGTACTCGTTTTTATGCTCCGATAGAATGTCAAACACGTTCACAGTGTCAAGCCCTTGTGATTTTGCATATTCTAAAAGCGCCTTTTGGTCGAGGTTGGGCGCATAGGCGGGGAGCTTTTCGGAGAGGATCTGCGCCGCAGTGGGGACGAGCATCACCTGCATCGGTATGCCGTCGGCTTTTAATGTATCGGATAATTTCACAAGAGATCGGATATTTGCGGAAAATTGAGTTTTATCATAGCTCGTAAAGGCGTCGATGAGATAGCCGTCCTTGCAAAAATAGACGTTTGAAATTTCCGTTTTGCCCGAAAGACGCTCGGTAAGGGTCTTTGCGGTTATCCAGCCGTCCCGCAGGGGAAACTGATCCGAAAGGCATTTTTCGATTTGAGTACCCATTTTGCCACTGGGAAAATCCGATATGTTTATGGTGTCCTTTTGCGTCAAAGTCCGCTTTTCGCTTTCGGAATAGTATTTATCCGGAACGATAAAGCCGCATAAAATGCCCGCAGCCAACAGCAGGCAGAAAATCGATGTTATAATTTTGTTTCGCATATTGACTGTTCTCCTTAAAAGCGGAAATACAGGAACGGGTTATACGACCCGCTTATCAAAAATGCCACGGCAAGCCCGATTATAACGACGATGCCGGTCACGTCGGCGGTCGCCATGAGCCTTGCGCCGCATTTTTCATTCAACTTATGATAGAGCTTTGTCCCGATGGGCGTGGCGGCGACGGCGCACAACGCAAGCAGCGGCAGATATGATAAAAGCTGATAGAGGATTGCGGAATTGCAGAATGCTGCTCCGCCGAACATGGCTTTGAAGAAAGTCATGCACTGAGATATGTCCTCAAAGGCGAACAGCACCCAGCCGACGGCGACGCATAGCAGCGTGTAAATATGCCCGACAAATGCGGGGACCCTTTTGAGCTTATCCAGCAGGAAGAATTTTTCGAAAATCAGGAGTATGCCGTAAAAAACGCCCCAAAGAACATAGTTCCAGCTCGCTCCGTGCCAAAAGCCGGTGAGCAGCCATACTATGGCGATATTTCGAAGCTGAAGCGCGAGTCCGTGCCTGTTGCCGCCCAGCGGGATGTACACGTAGTCGCGAAACCACGTCCCCATGGAGATATGCCAGCGCCGCCAGAATTCCGTGACGCTCCTTGAGCAATACGGATGGTCGAAGTTCTCTAAAAAATCAAACCCGAACATCTTTCCCAGCCCAATCGCCATGTCCGAATAGCCGGAAAAATCGAAGTATATCTGAAAGCCAAATGCGATTATGCCCAGCCAGGATGACAGGACGGTCAGGTCGCCGGATTTGGAAATGCTGCTCCATAAAAGCCCTATGTTGTTCGCGAGCAGCACTTTTTTGCCCAGGCCGCAGACAAAGCGCTTTATGCCCTCGCCGAATTTGTCAAACGAATGAGTGCGCTCGTCGATTTGGTCGGCGATGGTCTGATATCGCACGATAGGCCCCGCGATGAGCTGCGGAAACAGGGAGACATACGCGCCGAACGAGATAATGTTTTTCTGCACCTTGGCGTCTCCACGGTATACGTCGATGGTGTAGCTCATCGTCTGGAAGGTGTAAAATGATATTCCGATGAGCAGGGGGAGGTTCAAAAGCGGGATGCTGCTGCCGAAAATGCCGTTTATCGTGCCGATGAAAAAGTCCGTATATTTAAACAGGCAGAGCAGGCTCAAATTAACTATCACGGACACCAGCAAGCCTATTTTTGCCTTGGGCGTGCCGCGATATTTATCCACCGCCCGACCACAGGAGTAGTCGAGCACGGTGGAAAATATCATCAGTCCGACATATATCGGCTCGCCCCACGCGTAAAACAGCAGGCTGAACGCGAACAGTATTGCATTTTTCGCTTTTTTTGGGACGATAAAGTATATCAGCAGCACGCAGGGCAAAAACCATATCAGAAATGTCAGACTGGAGAAAACCATGATTTATCCCTCTATAAGGCCGCCGTTGTTTCCGTCATCCTCGGGGACGACCGCGAGATTTTCGGGAACTGTGCCGAAAACGCCCTTTACGGCATCGTCTATCTTGGCGTATTCGGAAACGGCCAGCTTGCTTTCCGCCTCCGTGTCCTCGCCGTCATATAGCGCACCGGCGATAATGTACATGACGTAATTTCCGCTTTGATAAAGGCGGGCGTTCAAAACCTTTGCCGCGCCGAAGGGATATTGACGGATGTAGTCGACGATTTGAGAATAGCCCTCGTTTATCGCCTTGACCGCTTCATCCGCGTATCCGTCCTTTGTTTTAAGGATGATTACGGTATCGGGATTTACGCTGGCGATGGAATTTTGCTTTGCAACACAGCTTTCCACCTTGGAGAGGTCTAAGCCGTATACATTTTGAAGATAGTCCTTGTCGATATCGGTGTCGCAGAGGTAGTTATCCTTGCCGATGGCGTCGGCTAACTTTTGCTCGATCTCGGCGGGCGTGGCGGTGACGTCGACGGGCGTGTCCTTTTTGCCGTTATCGTCCGTTTTATTGTCTTTATTGTCGTTCGTTCCGCTGCATGCCGCGAGGCCGAATACCATCATAAGGGACAGCAGTATAAGCATTATTCGTTTCATTATATTAACTCCTTTAATCGATCGTTTTTTTAAAAGCGCATTTGGCTTTGCTCGTACGCTGCGCCGCCTTTTTTGCTTTCATATACATAACGATTGGAAAAAGAAAAATGTCGGGAGATTTTTTATTTTCTTCCGACTTTTTTGTATAGCGAAAACTCTGTGATACTTGCGTGAGCAAAAAACTTAAACGGTGAGGAAAAATGATAAAGCAAAAAGCCCAACAGTATAAAAAACGCAATAACATGACGTTAAGTGAAAAAATAATGGCGTAAATAGTTTGGCGCATGGCAAGCGGAATTGTTGAATAAATGCACTGAAATACCGCCGTGTGTAATGCGTAGTATTGGGGGCTATGTTTGAAGAAGGAAAACCACCCGCTTCGCGGGTGGATATTTATGTCGGCTGCTTTTCGATTGATTTTTTAAAGCCTCATACGCTGATATGACCTGCGCTTTATCTGCACCGTCCGTTCCGTAAAGACAGTAGTTGATTTTTCCGTTGGTCCAGGTGATTTTTTGATAGTCCGAGGTATCTATCCGAACGGTCGTGAGCAGGGCGTTGTTTTTTGCGTCTATCGTTTCCGATGAGATCTCCTTGCCGTTTAACCCGGAAAAATCGCCCTCCTGAGCGGACGCGCGCGCGAGGTAGCTCTTGCCGTCAAGCTCAAACTTGACCTCCGCCATGTTCCCGTCGATTATTGCATAAGACGTATTCTGCGCACTATCGGGGGCATCCAGCGTTATCGAAATTGCCTTGAAGGCGTCTGCGTTTTCCACCTCCGTAAACGGATTGCCGATTTGCACAAATTCGTCGTCGGGCTGAGTCGGCGTGATGGAGGGGATGAAGTGAGCAAGCCCTATCACGAGCAGGCAGAAGCACGCTGCGATGGGCAGCGCATAGCGGATAAAGCGAGCGGGCTTCTTTTTGGGTCGCTCGGGTGCTTTTTCAGCCTGCTGTTCGGCCTTTTTCATTATATTTTGATACATGCGCTCTTTCGCGCCCTTTTCCGGCTGGATGGCGTCGATGGCGTCTTTTATTTTATTTTCGTTCACGGTTCAAAACCTCCTATCTGCCGCCTGAGCAGCTTGCGAGCATCGCGCAGTTGATTGCGGATGGTGGAGGGCGGCTTTTTGAGCATTTTTGCTATCTCGTCTGTCTTGTAATCCATATAATAGTAAAGATATACGACGTCCTTGTATTTTGCGGGCAGTTTTTTAACGACCTCGAGGGTGTCGTCCATCGGCGCGGCGTTTTCGTCGGGGATCTCCGGCGCTTCGTCGATGGGAGTGACCTGCTTTTTTGACCAGTGCTTTAATCGATCCTTGCAGAGATTTATGGCGGTCACAGTCAGCCATTTTTTCTCATGCGTTTCGTCGTTAAAGGCAAAGCTGCCGGTCAGCACCTTGACGAATACGTCCTCTGTGCAGTCCTCGGCCTCCGCCTGGTTTTTCATATACGTAAAGCAAAGTCGGTACACCAGCTTGAAGTTTCGCTCATAAAACGCTTCAAACCACGGGTTTTCCGGCATATAGCTCCTCCTGTATGTATAACGATCGAGCGCGATATTTTGTCGGGCATTTTTCACTATAAAAGTGTTTTAAATGATTATAGCATAATGGTGGGGGATTTTCCATGGCTTTCAGAGTCCGTCTTATGGGACACATTGTGATTTAAAATGAAAATAGATAAGAAAATGCACAAAATCACTATGATGGATGATATGCGATATGCTATAATACTAATGTAGCTTTTCGTTTGAAAACTATATGCGGACATTTCAACATAATGATTTTAAAAATGATATTGAGGGAGAAAAAATCTATGAAGGTGTGTAAATACTGCGGGACGGAAAATAAGGATGCCGCGGCTTTTTGCTCGGCGTGCGGGGCGAATGAATTTAAGCACAAGTGCAATAACTGCGGCACGGTGTTTGACGAGGGAAATTTCTGCCCGAAATGCGGGGTAAAGGCGGGAGCAAAGGCGAAAACCTGTCCGAGATGCGGCACGCGGTATTATTCCGCCGCTTGTCCGGATTGCGGCTATACATATTCCCGTGGGAGCGCGCAAACAGTTTATGTGAGCGAACCGGCTAAACCCGCGCCGAGAAGAAGAAAGACGTTCTTTTGGGTTTTGGGCTGGATATTTATATTCCCCATCCCGCTCACGATCCTCATGGTGAGAAATCAGAAATTGAATAAATGGGTCAAAATAGGAATCATCGCCGCCGCATGGATAGTGTACTTTTTAATTGCATTTGCCGGAGGCTCGAACGGAAGTCCGCAAAAATAAATAACATGATCTATATATACCCCCCCACCGCAGCGTCAATGCGGTGGTCTTTATTTAAGAAGTGGAAAGAGGTTAATATTGTGGTTTGTAATATTAAAAAACAAACAGATTCCTGATGCTTTTGAGGACTTGAAGTTTAAACATGTTTAGATTGGAGGAACGGTTGGAACAATACGGTTATGAAATGGCTGTTAGTGATGCAAGGCAGCATGAGCGTGTTTATCAATACACAACATTTGAAGCGCTGGAAAAAATAATATGCAATAGGTCGTTAAGGTTAACGAGGATGGATTTGTTAAACGACACGTTGGAAAATGAAAAAATACATGATTTATGGAAAAACAAAGTCTATGTTTCGTGTTTTACCAATAGGGGGTACGAGTCATATTTCTTTTGGAAAACATATGCGCGAGGTTCCTCAGATGGAGGGAGGATTTCTTTTAAGACGGATTGTTTATTAGACTTGTCTGTTGCTCCAGATAAAAAATGTGAAAATAAACTACTGAAATATGAGAAAGAGAATATCGTAGATAATATTTCAAATATCGTCAGTAAACGGGATTGGGAGATATTTGATTATTCAGTTTTGGATATAAAGTATTTGCAGCGAGATGCAGACATAAGCGAAAGCAAAGAATTTCTGGGTAGATATAAATATCGCGAATGGGATATGGAGCAGGAAACAAGAATTCGCGTCGCCATAAGACCGCGAGGATTAGAATTTGAAACAAAAGGGTTAGATGATTTTGAGTATATAAAACCAGAAGAGAAACATTTATATCTGGGATTATCAGATGATGTATTAAAGAGTATGCAATTAACTTTATCTCCATTTGCGGATTGTGATCTGCGTAAAGAGGTTGAAAATCTATTGAAAGACAACATGCTGGATGATATTAGGGTTGAAAAAAGCCTATTAACGGATGAAGTAAAATGAGCTAAAAAAGTTTTTTCGCTGTATCTTTAATACGTCTATAGCATATATGATTTTTTGGAATAAGTTATTTATACGATTTGAGAATAAAATCACCGCACCAGTTGATGCGGTTTCTTATTTAAAATCGATGAAAACGGACGGCTGAAATAAAGGTGTGGACGGCATGACGCCGCACTCCATCTGGAACAACGGGGAAAAGACCGCCGTTGTGATAAAGATATCGACAGCGCGTTAAAAAACGAGCTGGACGAGCAGCATATAGCATATCGTGCCGCCCGCTATCGAGAGCAGCATCTGCCTTTTCCACAGGTGCAGACCGACCGTCACGCCGATGCCTATCAGCTCGGGCAGGCCGTGGCTCCCCTGTAAAACGGAGACGTTTCTCAGGCAGTATATCAACAGCATGGCGAATATCGCGCCGGGGAGGACTTTCCCGAGGTATTGTATGAAGCGCGGAGTGGAGCGCTTTGAGCTGAAAACCGCGAATGGCAAAAAGCGGGTGAGCATGGTCGCCAAAACGCACATTAATACGGTTATTATTTGCTGCTGTAACGTCATTTTTCATCTGCCTCCGCCATTTTTTCCACCGGCTTTCTGAACGCGGTGAGCAGTATCAAAATGCATATCATCGTCGGTATGAGGAAGTTATCCGCGCCGAAGATGAGCAGACATGCGACGCTCGCCGCGAGCCCGACCCATTCGCTTATGTGGTGATTTTCCTTGAGCCATTGCTCTAAGAATATCACAGTAAACATGGCCGTCATGACGAAATCCAGCCCCTGCGTATTGAACTTTATAAGGCTGCCCAAAACATCGCCGAGGGTCGCGCCGCCCACCCAGTATATCTGGTCGAGCAGCGTTACGAAGAAGTAAAACCAGCCGCGGTCGACATCCGCGTGGATATCTGCGGTGTAGTTTACGCTGAACGTCTCGTCGCAGTTTAACAGATGTGATTATACGTGCGTAAATAATATTTGCAAAGCGGTAAATTATATTTTGAGGGCGTCAAATGGAAATAGGAAAAATAATAGGAGAAAATCTAAAAAGATTAAGAGAGGAACAGAACCTGAGCCAGGGTCAGCTCGCCGAAAGGGCGGGGGTGAGCAAGGTCATAGTATCGCAGATCGAGCGGGGGGACGCGAACCCGACCGTAAACACGATATGGAAGCTCACGGGCGCGCTGGGTCTGCCGTATACCAGCCTGCTGGATGTCCCTGATTTTAAGGCGATACACATACGAAAAAGGGACATAACCGCGCAGGACGAGGGAAAGCTGCACTTGTTCAGCTATTATCCCAAAAGTGCGGAGCGCAACTTTGAGCTGTATGAGATAGAGCTGGAAACGGGCTGCTGTCATTCGTCTATCGGACATTCATCCAACAGCTTTGAGTATTTATTGATGCTCGAGGGGGAGATATCCGTCACGGTGAATGAACGCGAATACGTCTTGAAAAAGGAGGACGCGCTGTATTTCGACGCATCCCACCCGCATCGCTATTATAACGCGAACGACGTGCGGGCGAAGGCGGTAATGCTCATTCAATATCTGTAGCGGTTGACTTTATCGGTTTATCGGGTATAATAAACATATACCCCTTAGTGTACGGAGGAAAATGCTATGAAACAATGCATGGATTCGGATAACCTGCATCGCAGATTAAAAAAGATAATCGGGCAGGTTCAGGCGATAGACAGAATGGTGGATGAGGACGTCCCGTGTGAGGACATTCTCTCGCAGATAAACGCCGCAAAGTCCGCGCTAAACGGCTGCGGCAAGGTCGTTTTGGAGGGGCATATCAAGCACTGCGTCCGAGACGGCATTCAGCATGGCGATGCGGATAAGACGATAGAGAGCTTCACCAAGGCCGTGGAGCGCTTTGCGAATATGCAATAAAATACGAGTTTATTGAAAGTCGGCTTTTTTGGTCGGCTTTTTTATTTTACCCGCTTGACAACATATACCCCTATATGTATAATGTACACATACCCCATAAGGTATAAGAGGAGAAAAGACATATGAAACGAGTTATGGAAAAGCTGGAGCATCTGTTAGAGCTGGGCGGAATAAAAAAGGACATAGCGCTGTTGGCGATATCCGGCGGGGCGGTGCTTTGCAGCCTGCTTAAATTTCAGCCGTTTTCGTTCGACATGGCGTGGATAGCTATAGTTTTGTGCGGTTTGCCTATTATTTTAGAGGCGGTTATCGGGCTTATTACTGCCTTTGACATCAAGGCGGACGTGCTGGTATCACTCGCGCTTATCGCATCCATCTGCATCGGCGAGACGTTCGCGGCGGGCGAGGTCGCGTTTATAATGCAGCTGGGCGCGCTGCTCGAGGAATTGACCGTCGCTAAAGCGAGGGCGGGCATAGAGAAGCTGGTCCACCTTACGCCCCAGACGGCGCGCGTCATAAGAGAGGACGGGGAGGAAGTTATCCCCGCGCAGCAGGTCAAGGTGGGGGAGCATATCCGCGTATTGGCGGGAGAGACTGTCGGCATTATCACCTCCGGACAGACCTCCTTAAATCAGGCGGTAATGACGGGAGAATCCCTGCCCGTGGATAAAACCGTGGGCGATGAGGTATCGAGCGGAACGGTAATCAGTTCGGTGCGTTTGAGATGAGGGCGACCAAGGTCGGCGAGGACAGCTCTATCCAGCGCATGATACGCCTTGTACAGTCGGCGGACGCTGGAAAGGCGAAGATAGTCGGGATGGCGGACCGCTGGGCGACGTGGATAGTGGTAATAGCGCTTTCGGCAGCCGCGCTCACGTGGATAATCAGCGGACAGATAATACGCGCGGTCACTATTTTGGTAGTTTTCTGCCCGTGTGCGCTCGTTCTGGCGACGCCCACGGCGATAATGGCGGCGATAGGCAACGCGACAAAGCACGGATTTCTCGTTCGCGAGGGGGATGCACTCGAGCGGCTCGCAAAGGCGAAGGTGATAGCGTTTGATAAAACGGGTACGCTGACCTGCGGCACGCCCAATGTAGTAGATGTGGGCAGTATCTGCGAAAAGTTTGATAGTGACGAGATATATACGCTTGCGGCGTGTGCGGAGCAGATGTTCGAGCATCCTCTCGGCAGGGCGATAGTGAATTGCTATAAAAAGATGGGAAAAACCCTTTTTGAAGCGGAGAACTTTCACATGATGCTCGGTCGGGGAGTATGCGCGGATGCACGGTCACATACGTTGCCATAGAGGGTAAATTTGCCGGTTTTATCGCATTATCGGATACGCTGCGCAGTGAAAGCAGAGCGACGATCGCCGCTTTATCGGAGTTGGGAGTTAAGCCCGTGCTGCTCACGGGCGACCATGAAAACGCCGCGCATACGATAGCCAAAAAGCTGAGCATAGAAGAAGTGCGCGCGAATTGCCTGCCGGAGGATAAGCTGAAGGCGATAGGGGAATATCAGAACGAGGGCATGCCCGTGTGCATGATAGGCGACGGCGTGAACGACGCTCCCGCGCTCAAAAAGGCGGATGTGGGCATAGCGATGGGCGGCGTAGGCAGCGATATAGCCGTGGACGCGGCGGATATTGCGCTGGTGGATGACGAGGTCAGGCAGCTGCCCCATCTCGTGGCGCTTTCAAAGCGCATGATGACCACCATCAAGCTCAACATGACCTTTTCGATGACGCTCAACTTTATCGCCATCGCACTTGCGATAATAGGCACGCTGAATCCCGTCGTGGGCGCGTTGGTGCATAACGCAGGCTCGGTGCTTGTTATAACTAATTCGGCATTCTTATTAAAATGGAGGAAAAAGCATTGATTATCAAAATTATAGGTCTTGTCATCGGCATACTCATCCTGGGCGCGGGGATATATTACCTCGCCAAGGAAAAGGACGACCCCGAATCGAAAAAGATTTACACGATAGTGAGCGCGGTGGGCGGTGTGATAGCCGTCGCGTGCGCATTGTTGTTAGTATTTGGCTAAAAAGACCCAAAAGACGAAAATCCATTCCTTAAACGGGAATGGATTTTTAAGATCGTCGAAAAATTATCCGATTATGCTCTTCACGAGCTGCGCCCATTTTTCGGGATAACATGCGAGCAGCTCCTCGTGCTGCATATCCTGCTCGTGGATGACGGGATGCGCAAAGTGCTGTAAATAGCGCGCGCGGTATTTCTCACCCATCTTCAGGGCATAGAAGATGTGGATTTGAGCATTCGGCGCGTCGATTTTGTCGGGCAGGGGAGTGATAAGGTCGGAATAGAACTGGTTTTTGCAGCTGCGCTTTGTGACATACAGACGCGCGCCGCCCAGCATGTCCATAAATGCGCGCACATAATCGCCCATCTGCTCCTCGCGCTTTTTAAGACGCTTTTGCAAAAATTTGCTTGAAAAGCTCCCGTCGCGTATTACGGGATATATGAAGGGCACGAGCAGATTTGTCTGTAGCTTTGCGGAGAATTTGCACGACTGATCGAGATCCGAGCTGCCCAAAATGCCGTAGTCCATGCGTATTTTTTGACGGGCGGCCAGCAGACCGACGAATGAACCGCCGAGCGAGCAGCCGTATGCCGCGCGGATATGCCCTCCGCAGTGCTCGTCTATGTATGCCTCTATTTTTTCCGTCTCCTCCGTCATCGTGTGAAATTCGGTGTTTTCCGTTTCGTCAAAGCCGTCGTAGCTCACGCATAGTACTTGAAAATCGTCCTCGAGCAGGGGTATCACGTGAGAAAAGTTTCCCTTCCAGTGACAGCAGGTGCCGGGGAGAAGAAGCACGACGGGGGCGCCTTCTTTTCCGAACGAATAGACCTTCATCTTCCTACCCCTTTCAGATAGCCGCTTTTTGCGCCCTCCTCCGTGTCGTCCGATTCGTCGTATGCGTCATAGGGGGCGGAGGGGTCGTGGGCTCTCTTTTTAAAGGGTGAGCAGAGCTTGTCCTTGTGCGCAAAGGCAAACGTGAAGTTGTCCGTCCAGCCGGTGTGACCGGTGAGAAAGACGGGAGATATCTCGCGTGTGCGCAGCTTTTCTTCAAATTGCGCAAGGGATTTGACGGCTAACTTGTTGTCCTCGGCGAGGGAGGATATGAAGCTGTATCCGCCGTCCGCGCCGAACCAGATGGTGTCGCCCGTGAAGAGGTATTTATCGTCGATGAGATAAACCATATGTCCCCATGTGTGTCCGGGCAGCATGAAGCACTCGATTTTAATGTCGTCTATGTAAAAAATCTGTCCGTCTTGCAGCAGAACTTTTTTATTAAGTATAGTCACCTGCGGCAGCTTGTAGAGGTGATATATGACCTTGCGGCGAACCTCGCCCGTTAGATAGCGGTTTTCCGTTTCGCCGACGTACAGAGTCGCGTCCTTAAACAATCCGGGGCTGTCCGCCTCGACCGCGCCCACGTGGTCGGTGTCCTGATGGGTGATGAGAATGTGCTTTATCGACTTCGGGTCAATGCCCAGCCAGCCCATCTTTTCAGAAAGTCGGTCATAGTTGTATCCTGCGTCTATCATTATAGTTGTATCGCCCTTTTTATAGAAGAAGATGTTCGCGACCCATTCGCGCACGCAGCCCACATGCTCGTCCACCCAGCCGGTGTTGAGCGGCTTGAAGATCTCCTTTCCGCGGTACATCTTACTCATCTCTTTCTTTTGAAATTCCGTTGCTTTTTTGGACATATTCACACCTCTAACGAAAAATTGGTTTTATCAATCAGTTAGCATTTGCTAACTATATTTAGTTTAGCACTCGCTCGCGATACTTTCAAGCCCGAAATACAATAAAATCGCCGTAACGGCGGGATATATGTGGATTTATGTCACAATGTGCGCTATAATTGTGCTGATAAATGTTTAAAGAGGAGGGGGAGTTTTAAATGATATATACTTCGCAGTATCCCTCGCCGCTGGGCGATATAACGCTCGCGAGCGACGAAAAATCCATAATTGGGCTGTGGTTTAACGGGCAAAGGCATTACGGCAACGTCCTGCCCGAGCGGACAGAGCAGCGGGAGATTGCTGTTTTAAAGGAGGCAAAGCGCTGGCTGGACATATACTTTTCCGGGCGTGAGCCGGATTTTCTCCCGCCGTTAAAATACGATTCCACGCCCTTTCGAAAGGCGGTCTGCGACATCATGCTCACCATTCCCTACGGAAAAACGATGACATACGGGCAGATAGCGGATATCATAGCAAAAAGCCGCGGCATTGAGAAGATGTCCGCGCAGGCCGTGGGCGGCGCGGTCGGGCATAACCCCATATCGCTCATTATCCCCTGTCACCGCGTCGTGGGGACGAGCGGCAGCCTGACGGGCTACGGCGGCGGGATAGAGCGAAAGGTCAAGCTGCTTGAGCTGGAAAAGGCGGATATGAGCGGGATGTTTATACCAAAAAAGGGAACGGCGCTTTAATTTAAGGAGATCAATATGATAGTTTCGAGTTCAATTAAAAAGATGATAGAATTTTATGATGGAAATTTACACGACATCGACCATTTTTTAAAGGTATGGTCGCTGGCAAAGACCATCGGCGAGCTGGAGGGGTTGGATGCGCATACGCAGCGCACACTCGAGCTTGCGGCGGTGGTGCATGACATATCCTGCCCGCTCTGCCGAAAAAAGTACGGCAACACCAACGGTAAAAATCAGGAACGGGAGAGCGCGCCGCTCGTTCGGGCGTTTTTAGAGGGAATGGAAATAGATGCGGGGGACGTCGAGAGGATATCCTGGCTGACGGAGCATCATCACACGTATACGGACATAGACGGGATTGACTACAGGATTTTGTTAGAGGCGGATTTTCTCGTGAATGCGAGCGAAAGCGGATATTCAAGGTCTGCGATAGAAAAGGCGAAGCAGATGTTCTTTAGGACGACCGCGGGCATAGAGCTGTTGTATTCTATGTTTTTGAAAAAATAGTTTGACAAAACTCCTGTCACGCAATATAATAGTCAAGAATCTTTACTATTTCGAATTGTGATAGGAGAAAAAATGGACGCTTTACAGAATAATCTGAACATAAGGGTATCGACGGGGTCGCTTTTGAAATACGCCTTGCCCACGATACTTTCAAACATCTTTATGAACATCTACGGCATATTAGATCAGCTTTTCGTGGCGAATCTTTTGGGTACGGACGCGCTTTCCGCCGTGAGCATAGCGGGGCCGTTCCACGAGCTCGCGCTGGATGTCGGGATCATGATAGCCACGGGCGGCTCGGCGCTCATATCAAACCAAATGGGCGAGGGAAAGGAGGATGACGCGAGGAAAAATTTCTCGTTTTTCATTCTTTTCAGCGTGGTCGTGAGCGTGATCTTCTGCGCCGCGGGGCTGATCTTCAGGCGGGAGGTGCTCTTTGCGATGGGCGCGGATGAGGCGCTCTATCCGCTCTGTGAGCAGTACGCCGTGCCTGTGTTCATACTCGTTCCCTTTGCCATGGTGGGCATTATCTATCAGATATTCTTCGTCGCGGCGGGCAAGCCGGGGCTGGGCTTCGGGCTGTCCATCGCGGGCGGGATAACCAACATGGTGCTGGATTATGTGCTTATAGCGGTCATACCGTTAGGCATTGCGGGCGCGGCATATGCCACTGCTATCGGATATATCCTCCAGTCCGTCGTGGGGACGATATTCTTCTTTGCGAACAGAAAGGGCACGCTTTATTTCACAAAGCCGCGCTTTAACGGCCGTGCGCTTAAAAAGGCATGCAGCAACGGCGCGAGTGAGATGGTGGGTATGCTCGCAGTCACTGTCACAATGATAGCCATGAACGTCATTTTGATGGAAGTGGTCGGCTCGGACGGCGTCGCGGCGTCCGCGATAATTCTATCCGTGCAGATGGTGCTTGCGGCGGGATATTCCGGATATGTTCAGGGAATAGCGCCCGTCATCAGCTTTCACTACGGCGCGCAGAACTTCGGCGAGCTTAAAAAGCTGTATCGCGCCGCTCTAAAGACGGTGGCGGTGATGTCCATAGTTACGTTTATCGCCGCATTCCCGCTCGCGCGTCCCTTTTCGATGATATTCGCGAACGGCTCACAAAATGTCATAACCATGGCTGTCCGCGGGACGTTCATATTTTCGACGGCATTTTTGCTCATGGGCTTTAACTTGTTCGCGTCCGGGTTTTTCACTGCGCTGAACGACGGCGTAAGCTCGGCAGTATTGTCGCTTTTCAGGACGCTGGTGTTCCTCATAATCCCGCTGCTCATCTTTCCCAAAATATGGGGAGTGGACGGCGTGTGGATGTCTATGCCCGCGGCGGAGGTGTTGAGCATAGTGCTTTCAGTAGTATATTTAAAGAGAAAGAAGGCGAAATTCGGCTATGCGGGATGAAAATGTGAAAAACATACAGGACAAGCTGATGATGCAGTTTCAAAAGATGGACACGGCATATGAGAATTATGCGCGCTCAAAGGGGCTTAATTACCTGGGCCTGATGGTGATGCATGATATTTATGTGCTGGGGGACGGCTGCACGCAAAAGCAGATATGCGAGGATACGCACTATCCCAAGCAGTCGATAAACCTCACTGTAAAGGCGTTTTTGAAGGACGGGTATATCGAGCTTATAAAAAAGCCGGAGAACCTCAAAAACAGGTATATCAGCCTGACGGACAAGGGGAGAGCGTTTTGTGATGAGGTCGTCGTCCCGCTCATGCAAAGAGAGGAGCGCGCGATGACGAGCATGGGAGAGGAGCGCAGCCGGCAGCTTTTTCGCCTGCTGGAGATGTATGCGAAAGAGTATTGCGACGGCGTAGGCGAGCTGACGGAGGAAAAAAGCAATGAATAAAGCGCAGATCTACGCATTTTTAGACGAAAAGGGAATAGAATACGAGGCGATAGAGCATGAGGCGGTCTATAACATGCAGGAGCTTGAAAGGATAAGCCTTCCGCAGAGCTTTTCAAAATGGGACGCCAAAAACCTGTTTATACGCGACGATAAAAAGAAAAATTACTATCTGATATCCGTGATGGGCGACAAGCGGGTGGACCTCAAGGAGTTTAGGAAAAAGCACGGTCTGCGCGCGCTTTCCTTTGCCTCGGCTCAGGAGCTTCAGGATATTTTAGGGCTGATACCGGGCGCGGTCACGCCGCTCGGTCTGTTAAACGACGATGAGCGCAAGGTGACGTTCTTTTTAGACGGCGGGAGCATTGCCGTGCATCCAAACGACAACACCGCAAGCGTACTCATGCGGACGGACGACCTTATGCGCCTGATAGAAGAGCACGGAAACAGCGCGGAGTTTGTTGAAATATGATGGAATATAAAGTAAAAAGCACCTCGATACGTCGAAGTGCTCAGCCCGTCGAAAAGACCCGCCCTTCCGCCCTTTTTCATCGACTCGGTTCAATCGACGTACTTAAGTACGCCTCATTCGCCTCGCTCGAAAAATGACGAAAAATCGAGCCTTTTCTACAGTCTGTTTTTCAAAGTAGTTTTTCAAAAACAAGTTTTGAAAAACGCTTCTCAGGCTGAAAATGAACTTTATCGACAAAAAAGCACCTCGATATTTCGAAGTGCTTTTTTCATAGCTTAGCCCAAAAGCTCAAGCAGCTTTTGATTTAGAGAATCCGCAGGGTTATAGCCCATGCTCTTTAAGCGGAAGTTCTTTACCGCGACCTCTATGATAACGGCGATGTTCCTGCCCGGCATGACGGGTATTCTTATCTTTGGAAGATCGATGCCTAAAAGGGTGATGTATTCCTGCGAAATGCCCAGTCTGTCCGCATTTATGGGGTTGCCCAGCTCGAGGTGGATGTTGAGGTTCATGTATTTTGTCGCCATTACCGAGCCCATGCCGTAAAGCGTGGATATGTCGATGAGACCTATTCCGCGTATCTCCATGAGATGGCGGATGACCTCGGGAGACTGTCCCAAAAGCTCGGTATCGGAGACTTTGCGGATCTCCACGACGTCGTCCGCGACCAGCCTGTGACCGCGGTTTATCAGCTCGAGCGCGGTTTCGGATTTACCCACGCCCGAATCGCCCGTGATATAAACGCCCACGCCGAAAATATCCATCAGACCGCCGTGACGCGCTATCAAGGGCGCAAGCTCGGTATCGAGGTATGTCATTATGGAGTGGGACAGCTTTGTCGTGGTGATGGGGGAGGACAGCACAGGGACGTTATGACGTATCGCGGCGTCTATAAAGTCCTTCGGCGGCTGAAGATCGCGGGATATCAAAACGCAGGGGACGGGGTATGAAAAATACTTTTCAAAAATCTCCTTTTGGCGTTCCTCGCTCATGTTTGCGATATACGTCATTTCCGCCATGCCGAAGAGCTGAACGCGGTTTGAGGCGAAATGCTCAAAAAAGCCGGACATTTGTAGACCGGGGCGGAGTATATCCGAAGTGTCTGTGGAGAGAATGTCATTTTCTCCCAAATACAGCACCTTCAGGTTTAATGTCTCTATGAATTTATTGAGTTTTATCTTCTTTTTCAAAGTACGTACCTCTCTATAAGCTCGCTTACGCAGCTGTGATTGTTGTCGGGGAGGATCACGTCCACATTGGCCTTGACCTCTATGAGCGAGTTATCGGGCGCGGCGGAAAGCGCGGCGTATTCGAGCATGCTCAAATCGATTGTGCTGTCGCCCACAGCTACGACCTCGTCGCGGTGATAGCCCATAATCTGCATGAGGTTTTTAAGCGCATTGCCCTTTGAGGCTTTTTTGGTATATGCCTCGATGAGCCTGCCCTTTGAGCGCAGAATGGATAGCTCGGGGAAGCGCTCTTCCAAAAGCGCGACCTCATAGGGCGCCTTGACGGCATCCGTTATGAAAACGACCTTTGATGTGGAGATGTCTTTATCCAGCAGGGCTTTATCCTCGACGCCCTTTAGGCCGGTATATCCCGCATAGTACCTCGCGGGTTCGCAGTCGGAAAGATATTGGAAGTTTTCGTCCATGTACACCTGCGCGTGCAGACCGCGCTCGAGCGAGTATTTTAGCAGCTCGTGCGTCGTCTCGGCGGGGAGGAGGTCGTGATATATCATGTTCCCCTCGCTGTCAAAGACCTGCGTTCCGCCGGAGGTTATCACGGGCGTGCGCAGCGAAAGCTCTTTATAAAACGGCGTGACGCTCTTTAACGTTCTGCCCGTGCAGAGTATGAATTTTATGCCGTAAATATCCAGCTTGTCTATTGCTTCTTTGTTCTTTTGGGATATCCTGCCCTCGTCGTCTAAAAGAGTATCGTCGAGATCGCAGGCGATAATTTTATAGCTCATTATTTTTTATACCTCAATCATAATTACTACTATTATAACGTTTTTTCAGATAAAAGTAAA
>CAKROK010000017.1 GCA_934373295.1 uncultured Christensenellaceae bacterium
TAATCCTGTTTGCTCCCCACGCTTTCGTGCCTCAGCGTCAGTTACAGTCCAGAAAGCCGCCTTCGCCACTGGTGTTCCTCCTAATATCTACGCATTTCACCGCTACACTAGGAATTCCGCTTTCCTCTCCTGCACTCAAGTCCTCCAGTATCAGATGCACCCCCCATGTTGAGCACGGGTATTTCACATCTGACTTAAAAAACCGCCTACGCACCCTTTACGCCCAGTAATTCCGGACAACGCTCGCTCCCTACGTATTACCGCGGCTGCTGGCACGTAGTTAGCCGGAGCTTCCTCCTATGGTACCGTCACTTCTTCGTCCCATAGGACAGAGGTTTACAATCCAGAGAACCTTCTTCCCTCACGCGGCGTTGCTGGGTCAGGGTTGCCCCCATTGCCCAATATTCCCTACTGCTGCCTCCCGTAGGAGTTTGGACCGTGTCTCAGTTCCAATGTGGCCGATCACCCTCTCAGGTCGGCTACCCATCGTCGGCTTGGTGGGCCGTTACCTCACCAACTACCTAATGGGACGCGAGCCCATCTATCAGCGATAAATCTTTGACCTCTCTATCATGCGATAGCGTGGTCTTATGCGGTATTAGCAGCCGTTTCCAGCTGTTGTCCCCCTCTGATAGGCAGGTTGCTCACGCGTTACTCACCCGTCCGCCACTAAGTCTACGAGTCTTCCTCCCGAAGGATTCAGTCCCGCAGCTTCGTTCGACTTGCATGTATTAAGCACGCCGCCAGCGTTCGTCCTGAGCCAGGATCAAACTCTTTTATTAAAACTATTTTAAACTGCCTTAACAGTTTATGTCTCTTTTCTGAGCTGATTCCGACTCGTTCTTACTTGGCTTTTCTTTCTTTCTTTGCGCTGTATTACTTTGTCAATGTTTCGCACTCTCGCGAGCGCCTATTTAATATATCATCAATTCCACCCCTTGTCAACACCTGCAAATATTGTCGTTTTTTCATACCTTCACACGTTTTCGTCTCCGAATAGTTCGTTATTTTCCGTATGTTATAGATTGCATCATTCATACTTTCACAATTCATACCGAATAATCTTTCCGCATGTGGTTTCAATTCCCTAAAAAAATTTTTTTAGATTTTTTATTTTTTCTATCTCTACTCCGCTGTAAAAGTGCGCTATTATAGCCTTTGCGTCCATCCCTTTTTTAGCGTATGCGTTCGCGCCGACCTGGCTCATCCCCACGCCGTGCCCATATCCTTTGCAATCAAACTCGACCTTTCCCGAATGAAATTTAATAGAAAACATGGTCGAGGGCAGCGAGAATATCTTCCTCATCGTCCCCCCGCTTATCTTCGCGTTCGCAATTTTCACATACTCGACTCGCCCGCTTTCGTATCTGACCGGCTTGCCCGTCTTTTCGCTCGCCGTCTCGGGCGTTATGTGCAAATCCGCATACGCTTTTTTGAGTAAATCGACATATTCACTCGTCGTGAGCGTTATCACTTTATCCTTTTCATCGCCGTCCCCGCTTTCCACGCTCTTTAAATAGGGCAGGGCGTTTCCGAAAACGTTTTCACTGTTTTCCGTCATGCCTCCGCAGGACGCCGAATAGACCGCCTCGATGAGCTTTCCATCATATGTTATGACCAGCCCGTCCGTCTCGCTGACCGCTTTTTCTATCTTTTCTATATTCATCGTACTTTTTTCCCCATTTTTCCCGCAAAAAATCCTCATCGGCATATGCCTGACAATGCGCGGGGTCGTCGCAAACGAGCGCATTTTCGCTCTTTTTACACGGCTGATATCTCATCTTATATTCCGTATACGTGCGCGCCGCCATCGCCTGCGCCTTCAACGCCTCAACTTCATAGGATGCCGGCATCTCGCAGCTCACCACACCTATTAGATAGTCATGAAGATCAATTTTGACTTCTTTATCATCAATATTTGCGGTAAGCTCTATCCTCGCGTCCTCGGATTCTCCCTTTTCGATCTGCTGTAAAAACGCCGCGTCTTTTTGGTCCTTAGGCTGATTTCCCGCGATAGTCCCGACCAGCGCGCATACAGCGAGTATTCCCGCCGCTATAAACAGCGCCGCAGAATTAGGCTTATCGCTCTGTCTTTTTTTCGCGCCGTTTTTCCTCTTTTTGCTTTTTTTACTGCTTATTTTACTGCTTTTGCTTCTTTTATTATTTCTCGATTCTCTCATGGCTATATTTTACTACTTTTTTCCCGATTTTTCATACCATCTCCGCCCTATTTTTCATTTTTTTATAATGATGAGCACGTTTATTTAGTTTTCGTTTGGGGAAATACTATGTACGGAGGTGCTAATCATGTTTTTAAATAAAGCTTGGAAATTCGTTAAAAAGAACTTTTTTTACATAGGTCTGGTTCTATGTGTCGTGGTCATCGGCGCGGTCACGGTGATATCCTCTCTTCCCCGTGACAAGGCGGATGAGCCCGCCAAAAATGTTGAAAATCCGACCGACCAGACGCTCACGGAAGCGACAAAGCCCCTGCCTACGCAGACGGCAAAGGTGAGCGACGCTCCGCAGTCCTCTCCCAAAAAGAGTACGTCCGGCGGCACACACGGCAAAACCACTCTCACGCTGACAAAGCCGCTTGACGGCGAGCTGATAACCGCGTTTTCAGGGGATACCCTCGTGTTCAATTCCACGGTCAACATGTGGATGACGCATAACGGCGTGGACATTTCCGCACAAAATAATACGGACGTCGTCGCCGCCCTTCCCGGGGAAATACTTTCCGTCAAAAACGACGACAGCAAGGGCAAGACGGTCGAGATATCGCACGGTGAAAACACAAAGACGGTCTATGCCGGCCTTTCGGATGTGATAGTCGAGGAAGGCGCAAAGATAAACGCCGGCCAAAAGATAGGCACGGCGGGCACGCCCTCATTCGAGGCGGACAAGGGCGCACATCTTCACTTTGAATACATCGTCGACGGCAAATTCAAGGACCCCGCCGAATACTTCTCCTGATAATTCCCTATATTTTCAAATATAACTCTCGCCCGCTGACTGCGGGTTTTTTCATGCTTTTAAATCGCTTATCGGGCAAACCTCATATCCCATCTCTTCCCACTTAGTCAATAATTCGTCCATTATCTCGCCGTTCGTGGCAGAGGTCGCGTGCAGCAGCGCAACCATACCGTTGTGCGTACACGAAATTATCTTCTCCATGGCCTCCTCGCGCGAGGGCTGGGCGTCGTTCAGCCAATCCTTATAGGCAAAGCTCCAAAAGACGTTCGTATATCCCAACTCTTCCGACATTTTCAGCTCTCTTTCGCTATATTTCCCCTCCGGCGGGCGCAGGTATTTGGGCATTTCACTGCCCGTCAGCTCGTAAAACCTTTGCGCAAGCCCCTCGACCTGCTGTGAAAACTTCTCCTTATCCGAAATTTGAGTGAGATCCGCATGTTTGTCCGTGTGGTTGCATACCAGATGCCCCTCGCTCACCATCCTCTTTATGATGTCCGGATTCGTGTCGAGATAATGCCCCGTCACGAAAAAAGCTCCCTTTGCATTGTGTTTTTTAAGCGCATCCAGTATCTTCTCCGTATTTCCGTTCTCATATCCCATGTCGAACGTCAGATATATCTTTTTATCATTCGCATTTCCCATATAAATCAGGTCATATTTGTCTAAAAAGTCCACATTGTCGCATACGACAGGCTGCTCTCCCTTGACCGTCTGTTTAAAATACCAGTTGTATGGCGTATCCGGCGTTGCGCTCACCGTCTGCGCCTGCGGTGTTATGCACATCGTTATGAGCACCATCCCCACGCATATCAGCGCCGCCACCGCCGCAGCTATCATCAAATCGCTCTTTATGTTCTTCATACGTCCCTCCCCTTTGCATTTCAATTATCTTTATGCGCAAAGTCATGCGCGTTATGTTTGAAGAATCGCGCCCGCTATGCTATAATTATGCTATTATGAAAAACGAAACTAAAAAAGACAAATCAAAAAAACGCTTCAGCCCCGTCGCGGTCATTCTCATAATGATCTGCGTGGGCGTGTTCGCCTTTTCTGCGTATAAGCTCGTCCCCATGCTGCTGGAATATGCTCAGGGCGATAAGGAATATTCCGAGCTCACCGACGTGGCGGAGTTCCCCCTGCCCGAGGATATCCCCTCCGCTCCCTCCGATAATGCCGACGCGAGCGAGACCCTCGCCATGCTGAACCGCAACTTCTCTGCGCTAAGCGAGATAAATCCCGACGTCGTCGGCTGGATAACCCTCCCCAACACCGTGATAAACTATCCCGTAGTTAAGGGCGAGGATAACCAGAAATATCTACACACGACGTTCGACGGGACGTATAACAAAAACGGCTGTATATTCTTAGACAAGTCCAATTCCGCGGATTTTTCGGACGCAAACTCGCTCATATACGGCCATCACATGAAGAGCGGGAGCATGTTCGCCCGCCTCTGCGACTATAAGGAACAGGATTTTTACGATAAGAACCCCGTCTTATACCTCTATATGCCCGAGCACATCTATGAGCTTCAGGTCTTTAGCGCGTATGTGAGCGAAAAGACCGCCGACTATTACTCAAAGGATTTTGAGAACGACGCGCAAAAGCTCGCGTATTTTGAAGAGCTGCGCGGGCGCTCCCAAATAAGCTCAAACGTCGAGCTCGGCGAAAACGACCGTATAATCACGCTTCAGACGTGTACTTATGAGTTCTATGACGCCCGTTTTATAGTCCATGCAAAAATTGTCGCGATTTCATAAAAAAGTACTTGCATTTTCTTCAAACATGAATTATAATACTGGTTGTGTTGCTGATGTAGCTCAGTCGGTAGAGCACTTCATTGGTAATGAAGAGGTAGGCAGTTCGAATCTGCTCATCAGCTCCAGCATCGCTCGTCACATTGTGGCGGGCGATTTTTTGTATATTT
The DNA here is from genome assembly GCA_934373295.1 of uncultured Christensenellaceae bacterium. GTDB lineage: Bacteria > Bacillota > Clostridia > Christensenellales > Christensenellaceae > HGM11616. The sequence goes on from CAKROK010000017.1 coordinate 4,904, forward strand.
CTTTATAAAAAAAGAGCAAACATCATTGGTTTGCTCAATTTTATTCATCATTTTACTTTTTATCGATTTTTCTGCCCTCAAGGCTTTCCCTAACGACCTGCTCCGTATAATGCGCAGGCATCTTGAAGCACAGGAAAAATCCGATTATGCACATCACGCTGACTATCGCAGGGACGAGCGAAACGCCCACCTTCCATTGCTCACCCGCTATAATTACTCCGTCTATCACCTTTTGGGTGTTTATATTTTTGATGTATTCGTATATCAGGCCGGTAGATATCGCTGCGACAACCGCCGTCGAGAGAGACTGTATCGCAAAGTACATCGCCGTGTGGTCCTTCCCGGTGACTTTAAATTCCATCGCCGCTATCTGCGAAGGTATTATATACGGCGTGGCAAAAAATGCGCCTATCGCAAAGCTGCCCAGCATACCGCCTACGCAGCCGACCACGACACGGGCGGTTACGCTGTGCGGGAAGATATACTCGCTGCCCACTACAAAGTTTAATATTGCCACCGCAAACGTAAGCAGCGCCACTTGATATGAAAAACGTATACCTTTCTTTTTTATAAGCTTATAATAAATAAACAGCATGAGCGGGACGGGCGCAAACGCGCACGTGTTCATGAGTGCCGCCCATTTCGCATCGAGGTTCATTACGCCAGATATCAGCGTATTTTGCGCCGTTAAAAACATTTGTAATCCAACATGCGCACAGGCATTAGGCAACAGCCACTGCATGAAAAGCTTGCTCGAAAGCGTCAGCTTCAAGCTGCGTTTCATGCTCACCTTTGCATCCGGAAGATATTCTTTACCTTGGCCGTATTTTTCACCCTCTTTAATAATAAACAGAGGTATTGACATAGTTATCATCAGCGGCAGGCCAATATAAACAAGTGTCCTGATATTGACACCCATGCCTATAAACACGGGAATAAGCGCGTATACCAGACAATAGCCTATTGTATCGAAAAACGACTTGTAGTTTGAAACACGCACGCGCTGCGCCTCATCGCCGCATACGCTCGAGAGACTGCCGTAAAAGGTTATTATGGACATGGTATAGCCTGCAAAGAATATCAGCAGCATCGCCACCATCCATATCGTATTTGCGAGGCTGTTTTCCTGCATCGATATGGGCGTCCAAGCGAGCGTATAGCCTATGACCATCGGGAAAAACGCCATTATTATCGCCGGCTTACGCCTGCCCCATTTCGTCCGTAAGTTATCTGTAAAAGATGCTAAGGGGATGTCAACAAGTCCGTCAAAGACCTTTCCGATCATCCAAAGCAATCCGAAAATAGAGGGCATAACCAGACTGTATCCCGTTAAACTCCAGCTTCCTATGTTTGAATTAAGCCCCGCGGGGTTCATCGCGTCCGTAAAATACGCCCCCAGCAGCACCATCAGCAGGTTCGGGCCGAAGCCCGTCGCCGCATAGACGAATTCTTTCCATTTCTTGTCAAGTGTAAAATGCATTCCATGTACTTCCTTTCTTACAAAAAATTGTAAAAGTCACGCACATAATTGTATCACACACTACCACATACGTCAATTCATATTAGCATATTTAATACGCTATATTATTTATGGTTAAAAAAAGAGCAGACCGTTATTAGCCTGCTCAATAAATTCTTATAAAATATCTTCAATAAGCGCCTTTAGCTCATCATCCGCATTTGGAAGATTATTGACTATCTCCGCGAGGTCGATGGACTCCATCTCACCCGTATCAAGCTGCTGATCGGGCGCGGTCTCCTCTTCCGTCTTAGGCTCGTCGGCTACTTCCTCCTCCGGCTCGTCCTCGGGTATCTCATCCTCGATGTCGTCAAACTTCGCCTCGGAGAGGAATCCCTGTAAAAACGCCTCTTTATGGTTGTCCATATCCATCAATATGCACTGCTTATAGGTCTCCGTGAAGTCCTTCAGCTTCTTTATCTTTTCAATTATCTCGTCTTTTTCCGCCTCAAGCGAGCCGAGCTGCTGCTCGCGCTGGTTCTTCGCCTCTTCTAATATCCTCGCGGCCTGCTCCTCGGACGCGCTTATAGTCTCGTTCGCCTGTGCCTGCGCCTTTGAAACTATGTCCGTCGCAGTATTCTGCGCGGCGATCAGTGCGGAGGAAAGCTGCTTTTCTATACCCCTGAAAGTTTCCAGCTCACTTGCAGATTTTTCATATTCATCAAGCGCCGCGGCTATCTCATCCAATAGCGCGTCCACCTGAGTTATGTCATAGCCCTTTTTGACTACGTTAAACTTCTTTTCACAGACATCCTTTTTGGTTATCATAGCTGTTCCTCCCCTGCCTACATTTCCTCATAGGGATCGTTCTCGCCTATTTCCGTAGCCACCTCGACATTTGAGGGGACCACGAGGAAGATGTTCTTCGCGGCCTTTTTGATATCGCCGCCCAGTGCGTAAACCGCGCCGCTCGTGAAGTCGAGAATTCTCTGCGCCAGCCCCACGTCAAGGTCGTCCAGATTGACTATTATGGGCTTGCGCTGCTTTAAGCTGTCCACGATGCCCTGCGCCTGGTCGTAATTGACGGGGTTGAATATTATCATGTTGAACTTTGCGTCGCTGTTGCTCGAGCTTGTGGGCATGGAGACCACCTTTGAGCTTGCTCCGGTGAAAGCGGGTTCTTCGTAATCCAATTCTTCTTCCTCCGTATTGTCTTCAATTTCTTCGTTAAAATCAGCGGGCTGTTTTTCGTATTTATCGTCATTTCCGCCGAAAATCTTTCTCATGAACGCCATATTCTTCCTCCTTATCAGTTGTATACGCGCTCTCCGAATATCGCAGAGCCTACTCTCACAATATTTGCGCCTTCCTCCACGGCGACCTCAAAATCGCCGGACATTCCCATGGACAGATACTGCATGTGCATATGCTCGCGCTCCTCGGCTTTCAGCTCGTCGAACAGCTGTTTTAGCGTCCTGAAGCACGCGCGGGAGTCCTCCGGGTCGGGAGAATACTCCGCTATAGTCATGAGTCCCTTTACGTTTATCCTGTCGAGCGGCTCGAGCGAACGTATAAACTCCTTCGCCTGGGCAATGGGCACGCCCGATTTGCTCTGTTCGCCCGTCACGTTCACCTCCACGAGCACGTCGATAGAGGTATCGTCGCGCACGCACAGTCTCTGCATTTCCTCGGCAACCGGCTGCGTACACAGCGAATGTACGAGCTTCACCTTTCCTATTATATACTTAACTTTGTTCTTTTGCAACGTCCCGATGAGGTGCCATTCGACATTTCTGCCTATTTCATCGTATTTTTGCATCAGCTCCTGGACTCTGTTTTCGCCAAGCTCACCTAGCCCTGCGTCCACGGCCTCGCGTATCCTCGGCAGGTCCACCGTTTTTGAAACCGCGAGCAGGGTAATATCCTCCCCCGTGCGCCCGCTGCGCTTCGCCGCAGCGTCTATTCTCGCCCTAATCTCCTCAATATTTTTAGCTATGCTCATGAAAATACCTCACATTCTTCCCCAAGATCAACGGTTATATCCACCGGCTGAACGCAGGCCTCTCCGTCCTTTTCTATGAGAACGTCCACCTCGACAAAGCGCTTGCCTCCGCCGTCCTTGACATATATGCCCGTCGCGCCGTCCACGGTCTTTACCGCGCTCGCGGGGACTTTTATGCCCACGTATTGCGCGCTGATTTTAAGCTCAAGATATCTCGGCGTGAGCAGACTGCTCTTGAAGTCGTCAAATTGCAGGTAATAGATGTACTTTCCCGCATCCTCCTTTACATCCGCGACCTTCGCCGTGAGCTGTTCGCCCGAGCCGGCGGTGAACTCCACGTTAAACGCAGTATCCTTGTCGTAAAATTCGGGTATGCGCTCCTTGGATACTACTGCAATATACCATCCGCTCGGCTTTACCAGCCTATACAGCGGCACGGCGTCCGCGCTGGATGCAAGCGTATAATAGCTCTTTCCGTTTTGTATGTTTAAAAGCTCGTCTGCGGAAAGCTCCTTCATGTTCTGCGGCGTGAGCGACGCCTCCGCTCCGTCGAAATAATAGCTGACGATGCCGTCCTCCTCCGCGATGGAATACTTCGTCCAGCTCTCCATCTGCGCCACGAGCGTGCTCTCGCGGTCATAGAGCTCCTTTAGCTGCGCATCCTCATTGACCTGCTTCCTCAAAAAATCCTGCCTTTGCTGCATGAGCGTGGAAAGCTGTGTATAATATTCGGATAGTTTTTCGTTCTTGCCCGATATTATCGCGCTTCTGATGTCGTTTGAAAGCTCGTCTATCTGCGCGTCTATCGAATCCAGATCCTGATTTAATACGTCCTTTAAAAGGTTATTTCTCAAGTAATCGAGTATCTTCTTTTCACAGGCGTTCAGGTCGTCCACTATGGATTGGTTGTAGTCAGAGGTGTATACCTCCGCGATGACGTCTCCCTTTGAGACGCTCGCGCCCTCCTCCGCGACCAGCTTATTTCTGCTCGAAACGTCCGTCTTATATAGCTTTTCATTTCGTATTATCACGCCCTGCGTGGTATATTCAAACGAAAGCGACTCCTTCTTGCCCGTCTGGAGCGACGATTGCAGCGCGATGACCACAACGGCCGCCGTCAACACGACCACGATAGCCGCCACAATTATTATATTTTTTAATGTAAGATACTTTTTTATGCTTATTTTATCACGTCTTCTTCTGCTGCGCATAAAAATCTCCCGTTCTTATGTTCAAATCTCTTATCTTTTTTCTATTCTGCGCCGGCAATAAAAAATCCTGCCTAATTCGACAGGATTTTACAACTTTTTCAGCAGCCTGCTTACTTTAATTTGATATCAAAGCACACCTTATGCGCATCCTCGTCGTATTTGAGGTCCGCCGCATAACAGCTCGCGAGGTATACTCCCCGCCCGTGCGTCTTATTTACATCGGAACAGACGACCTCCTTCGCGGCGTACCATTCGCCGTCGTCCGTTATCGTCCCGCGCATAATATCACCCTTTATCGTATATGAAAGCACCGTCCTCGTCCCCTTGCCGTGGATAAGGCTGTTCGCCAACAATTCATTTAACACAAGGCGAACCGCAAACGCGGCATCGTCCGTAATTATATCCGAAAACTCCATGAGCACCCGTGAAATCGTGCTTCTTATCTCGAGCGGAGTATGGACCTGTATTTCGCAATACACCTTAACTCACCTCCGGTTATCTATTTTATAACCGCATATGAGCCCGTCTAATCACCGAAATACTCCTTATTCATCTTTGAAAGCGCGCGTCGCTCTATTCTCGATACGGTCATTTGAGATATGCCCAGCTTATCCGCCGTCTGCTTTTGAGAATAATTCTTCCAAAAGCGCAGATATATGACCTTTCTCTCGTTATCCTCCAGCTTCTTCATAGCCTGCTCGATGAAATCCCTGTTCACCGCGCCCTCAAAGCCGCCGTCGCTCGTCCCGACAAAGCTGCCTATGGAGTCCGTATCGTCGTCGTCCGCCGCCGCATCCAGCGAACCCACGTTTATCGCGCGGCGCATCTCCAAAAGCTCGAGCACCCTTTCGACGGATACTCCCATCTGCTTGGCTATTGCCGCGGGCGTCTGAGAAGCATCCGGGCGGGATAATATATCCGCAAGCGCCACGAGCTGTTCCGAATCCCTCCTCGAGAGGTGTATCGAGCGGCTTTTATCCCTGAAATAGTTCTTTATCTCGCCGATCATGCAGGGCGTGACGTATGTCGTGAACTTCACGCCGTTCGTCGGGTCGTATCTATCCACGGATTTGAGCATAGCAAGGCTCGCGACCTGAAATAGGTCGTCAAACTCGACTCCCCTGCCCACGAACTTCGCCGCGACCGCCCGCGCGAGATACAGAAAATGCTCCACAATTTCGTCTCTTATGCGGCTGTCCTGCGTCTTTTTGTAGTTTTCAAAAAGCTCGTTTATCTGTTGTTCGGTATACTTCATCAGCTTAGTACGTTAAAGACCATCTCGAATCCGCAAATCCTGTCCCCGTCCTTTTTCAGCTCGACCTCGTCCGCCATCGCGCTTATGAGCATCATGGAAAACTCGTCCGCATCCTTATCGCCTGCGGCAGTCTGCCCTGAGGCTGATATCTTTACGTTTAACGAGCTATCCGCGATCACCTCGATATCGATGTTTTGCGGCAAAGAGCGCATGGCAAGCGTGCAGCCCTCCGAGACGGCCGTGCGTATGTCGTCTATCCTGTTTATCGAAAAATCCAGCCGCGCCGCAACTGCGGATATGAACATCCTCACCGCGCTTATATACTCCGGCTTGGCGGCTATTGACAGTTTTAAAAGATCGCCGCTCATTTTACCACCTCAATGTCAAAAACCGTCGTCAGTCCCGTCAGCTCGAATATCCTGTAAAGATGCGGCTTTAAGCCCGTTATTCTAACGTTTTGCTTATCCCTGTCAAACGCCGCCACGAGCACGCCCAAGCCGGTCGAGTCGATATAGTCGAGCGCGGCGCAATCCAGCGTCACATCCCCCGTTATGTCCTTCAGCGAATTTCTAAATTCATCTGCATTATAGAGGTCAATATCTCCCTCGAGCATGACCCTCGTCCTGCCCGCGTCATTCATTCTCTCATACATATCATCCACCCCCGTTTTGATTATAATAGTATATTACCACCTTATCGCCAATTTGAAAACCTTTGGGGAATAAAAAAGAGAGAGACGACAAAAGCGTTTCTCTCCTTGATTCATTTCATTTTATATTTAACTCTATTTTTAGGATCGTCTATAAGCCATCAGCCGCCGTAAAGCATATCGATGAATTCCTGAGCATTGTCAGACGTAATGTACTCAAAGTCGATGAGTATTCTGCTGTCGACGCTTTCGCCCTTTGCGAGCTTGACCGCCGCGTCAACCGCGCCTTCACCCTGCGCTACTGCGTTCTGAAGGATGGAGCAGTCAACTCTGCCCTCTTTTACCGCACGGACAGCGTCCTCAATGCCGTCGACGCCTATTATTATGATGTCCTTTTTCCTGCCCGCGGCCTCGCATGCCTCCAGCGCACCCATGGACATGTCGTCGTTCTCGCAGATGATTGCATCTATGTCGTCATACTTATTGAGCCAGTCCTCAACCTGCTGCATGGCCTTGTCTCTCTGCCATTCCGCCGTCTGGCACTCTATAAGCTCATACTTGTCATTTGCGAGTATGCTCTTTTCAAGGCCTTCATATCGGAATATCTGAGAGGACTGTCCCATGAGGCCCTCAAGTATACAGTACTTGCCGCCGTCGGGGAGCTTTTCCATGACGTATTTGCCTAGCATTTCGCCCGCGATCACGTCGTCCGAGCCGACGTATACGTCCGTCTTGCCGTCGGAAGTCTCCGTGCAGACCTCTACTACCTTTACGCCCGCGGACTGTGCCGTCTCGACTATGTATGCGCATGCCTCAGCGTCCTGAGGGATGAATATGAGCACGTCCACGCCCTTCTGAATGAGATCCTCCGCCTGACTCAGCTGCGTGTTGACGTCCGCCTGTGCATCCATTACGTCATATTTCACGTTGTCCATACCTTTTAGCTTGCCCTCAAGGCCGTTTAACAGCGACTGCATATACGTATCGGAAAGGGTCTTTATAGATATTCCGATGTATATCTCGTCATCCGCCGCAGAATTGTCGGTCTTATCCGGTGCCTTGCTCTCGTCTATGCCCGCGGGCGTCATGGAGCAGCCCATTACGAGCAGCATCGCCGCCAGTATCAGTGCAAACATTGTGAATAACCTTTTCTTCATTTTTTATTTTTCTCCTTTCGTTTTTGAGTGCTTTTAAGCACAATTATTTTAATTCTTATTGAATTTAGGCTGTCGTTTTTCTTGTCTGTCTTTGGCTAATTTCCCCGTTATAGTCTTTTTTGTTAGCAAATCAACCGCAAAAGTTGCCCAAGAAGAACGCGATTTTTCGTCATTTTTCGAGCGAAGGCGGAAAGGCGTAGTCTTTTCGGCGGACTAGGAACTCGTCTCTAGCTTTCTCGTCTGTAAATCCATAAACACCGCCACAAGTATTATCAGTCCCTGGAAAACCATCTTCAGATAGCTCGATACGCCGAGCATGTTGAGCGCGTTTTGTATCAAGCCGAGCGTGAGTATGCCCAACACCACGCCGAACATATTGCCTACGCCGCCGTCCATGCTCACTCCTCCGATCACAACCGCCGCAATCGCGTCTAACTCATAGCCCTCGGCTAAAGAGGGGTTTCCGGAATTTACTCTCGAGCTCAATATAACTCCCGCGAGTCCTGCCATCGCTCCGCTTAGCGTATATACTATCATCTTTATCTTTTTGGTGTTTACGCCGGAGGTTATCGCCGCCTTTTCGTTTCCGCCCGTGGCGAGCATGTGCCTTCCGAACTTTGTCTTATTGAGCACAAATGCAAATATCCCTATAAAAACCATGAGTATTATCGCAGGAATGGGTATTATCCCCATATAACCCTGACCGACCATCTTATAATTTGCGGAATTTAGTATGTACGGCTGTCCGTTGCAATAGATATACGCTATGCCGCGCGTCGCCTCCATCACGCCCATCGTGGCTATAAAGGGCGGCATTTTAAGGTAGGATACGAGCAGTCCGTTTATCGCCCCGAACACCGCGCACGCCGCTATTCCCGCAAGCGCCGCATATAATATGTACATCCCGTTGTCCGGAGCTTGGCATATCACGCTGCCCGCGACCACTGTCGAAAGCGCGACGGTCGAGCCGACGGAGAGGTCTATGCCGCCCGTCATTATCACAAAGCTCATGCCCAGCGCTATTATGCCGTTTATGGATATCTGCTTACAAATATTGAGCAGGTTCGAGGGCTGCCTGAACGCCTCCACGGCAAAGCTCATTATAATGATGATGACCGCGACTATGAGCACCAGCCCATATCTCGCCAACAGCTTTTTCGTGCCGAGCGAATTTATTTTTCCTTTCATTTTATCTACCTCCCAATGCGACGTTCAATATATTCTCCTGCGTCAGACTTCCCGAACGCAGCTCCTTTTTATCGTAGATGCACTTTATCTCACCCTCACTCATCACGGCGAGACGGTCGCTCATCGCCATGACCTCGGGCATTTCCGACGAGATGAGTATTATGGCCATGCCTTGCCCCGCGAGCGCGCACATGAGCTTGTGTATCTCCGCCTTTGCGCCCACATCTATTCCCCTCGTCGGCTCATCCAGAATGAGTATCTTTGGGGTTGCGAGCAGCCATTTGGCTATTACGACCTTTTGCTGATTGCCTCCCGAAAGGCTGTTTACGACCGTGCTCATAGAGGGCGCCTTTACTGCCAGCTTTTCGAAATACTCCCCGCAGCGCTTTTTCTCGCTCTTCTTTTTGAGCACGAGCGCCCTGTTGAATCGGCTGAGTGTAGGCAGGCTTATGTTTTCGAGTATCGAACGCATGAGTATCAGCCCGTCGCCCTTTCTATCCTCGCTCACAAACCCTATCCCCAGCTTTATCGCCGTCTTGGGGTTTTTTATCTTCACCCTTTTGCCTTCAAGAATTATCTCGCCCGAATCCGGCCTGTCCAACCCGAATATCGCGCGCATGACCTCGCTCCTGCCCGCGCCGACAAGCCCCGCAAAGCCCAGTATCTCGCCCTTTTTAAGCTCAAATGATATGTCTTTAAAGCTGCCCTTTAATGTCAGCCCCTTTACCTCAAGAACGTTATCGCCTATCTCAACATCCGTTTTCGGAAAAACAGTGTCCATGCTTCTTCCGACCATCATCGAGACGATCTCGCCTCTCGTGAGTCCGTCAATGGGGCGGGAATCTATGGAGCAGCCGTCTCTCAGAACAGTTATGGAATCCGCAATTTCAAAGACCTCCTCAAGGCGGTGCGATATGAACACGATCGCCACGCCCCGCTCCTTTAGCTCCCTCATAGTCTTGAAAAGCACCCTGACCTCGTCGTCAGTGAGGGAGGACGTCGGCTCGTCCATTATGACCAGCTTTGAGTTATAGGTGACCGCCTTTATGATCTCAAGCATCTGCATCTGCGCAATATTGAGCTCTCTGACCTTTTGCGTCGGGGATACGTTTAAGTCAAACTGGTCGAGGTATCCCTGCGCAATGCCTTTCATGCGCTTTTTATCGAGAACGCCCCTCTTTTTCAACTCCCTGCCTATAAACAGATTCTCCGTCACGGTCATGTCCATGAGCGGCGTAAGCTCCTGCTGGATCATGGATATGCCCAGCTTGAGCGCGTCCGCCATGCTCCTTATGCGGACCTCCTGCCCCTCAAAAAACATCCTGCCCTTGTCCGGCTGATATTGTCCGGTGATTATCTTCATGAGAGTGGATTTGCCCGCGCCGTTTTCGCCCACAAGCGCGTGTATCTCTCCCTTTTTTACGTCAAAGCTAACCTCCTGTAAGGCCTTTACGCCCGGGAAACTCTTATATATCCCGCGCATCTCCAGACAGGATACTGTCTTATTCATTCCTACGCATCCTCCTTTTCCTCTGACGTTTATCGCATACCTCTCGTGAGCTCCGTCCACCTTTCATTTGAAAAGAGCTTCAGCTCACGCGCGGCATACTCCTTATCAAGCGCCTCATACTTATAGCTCCCCAGCTTGTTAAAGCGCAGAAGCTCGGGATCTTTCAGCCCCAGCGAGCGCGTCAGCTCAAATATTTCTTTAAGCTCCGCCGCATCGTCGTTAAATTCCGGTATCACGGGCGTGCGCACGCATATGTCCGCGCCCATCTCTTTAAGCCGCTTTAAGTTTTTTATTATCCGCCTGTTTGTCACTCCGCAGCCGCGGATATGCCTCTGTTCATCTATGCATTTAATGTCATAGAGGAACAAGTCGGTATATCGCGCCGCCCTCATGAGCTTTTCTTCCGGTATGTTTCCCGCGGTTTCGACAGCGGTGGATATGCCCCTTCGCTTAGCCTCTTTTAACAGCTCGGCCGCGCCGTCCTGCATGAGCGGCTCTCCGCCGGAAAGCGTCAACCCTCCTCCGCTCAGCTCATAAAAGTCCGCGTCCTTTTCCACCTCGCAAATGATCTCATCGACGCTCATTTTCCTGCCCATGACCTCCATGGCGCCCGCGGGGCAGGCTTTTTGGCAAGCCCCGCAGACTAAGCAGGAAGAACGCAATACGTTCGGATAAACATCTTCTTTAAAAGCTATCGATCCGCTTTTACAGCTATCCGCGCAGCTTTTGCAGCCTATGCACTTCTTCTTAAAGAACATCAGCTCGGGCGCGGCGCTCTGCGATTCCGGATTTTGACACCAGAAGCATTTAAGCGTACATCCCTTTAAAAACACCGTCGTGCGCATCCCCGGCCCGTCGTGATAACAGCCCCGCTGGATGTCAAACACAATTAGCTCGCTCATCATCTCATTCCCAGGACGAGCGCTCTCTTATCTCCCGTCTCGTCTGATCGTCGAGTGAGATATACTGTGCGCTGAAGCCCGTGACCCTCACTGTCAGGTCCTCATATTCCCGGGGTTTTTCCTCCGCGGCGTACATATCCTCCACGCTCGCCACCGTCGTCTGTAGATAAAGCGCATCCTTTTTTTCAAGATATTCCACGATCATCTTTATCATATCCGGCTTTACCCCCGAGCTGAGCTGAAGGTCTACAGTACAGGCGTTGTCCGCAAGGGTGTGGTCAAACGACGTCACCGATTTGAGCGCCGCGGTAAGCCCGTTATGTATAGCTCCGTGATCCGGCGCGGAATTTAGCGAGAACATCTCTCCCGCGTGCCTCCCGTTAGGCGTAGCGCCCGTGACCGCGCCCATGCGGTTCACCGTCTCATAAAAGCTGTACATTCCCGGTCTGTATCTGTGTCCGTTGTATGTCCGAAGCCCGTTTACATGCGCGCAGTAATGCTCAAATATCCCGTCCGCGACGCCATCCGCCTCGTCTATGCCGTTGCCGTATTTAGGCAGGCTCTTCATGCGCAGTCTCAACGGCTCGTCGTCTTTAAAATCATCCGCCAAAGCTCTGTTAAGCTCATCTAAAGAGATCTTTTTATGCTCAAATACGAGCTTTTTCACCGCATAGAGTGAATCCGCCGCCGTGGCGAGCCCCGTACAATTGCAGCTCTTGCTCCAGTATTTCGAGCCGCCTTCATCCACAAGCTGCGCCTTTTCGATACAGCCGTCTATCACCGCGGATATGAGCGGACGGAAGAAATACTGCGCATAGAACGGGTTCGCCTCGTTTGTCCCCTGAGCATACATGTCGAGGAAGTAGTCTATCTGCGCATAGTAGTTCTCTTTTAGCTGCTCATACGTCTCGGGCGGCGTCTGTTTAAGGCCCATCAGCTTGTCCCCCAGATATCCGCCGTTAAGCGTAATGAGCAAAACTTTAGGCAGATTGAAGAAGCAGTTCATAGGGTCGGTATACGCCTTGCCCGCCACGCCCAGCTCGACGCAGCCTATGTGGCAGTAGTTTCTTACGTCCTCCTCGTCCATGTCATACTTTGAAAGCGCCTTCATTCCGTTCTTATGGAAGGTCATCGCCGGATGGCCGTGTCCGCTCGCGAGCAGCTTGCAGCACTCATCCATAAAGTCCTCGTCGATATTTTCCGTATACTTCACCACGGGCTTGGGCTCAAACGTCTTAAACTCGCTCATCGCCCTTATCGCCATGCGCGATATCTCGTTCGTGCCATCCCCGCCGTCTGCTGTATAGCCGCATATGTCCATGGTCTGTCCGTCGTCAACGTGCTTTACATGGCTTATGCACTTGAGCGTGAGCCATGTCAGCCCGTTCTCCGGAATATTCTGCTTGACGAAGCCCTGCCCTTCAGAGCGCGTCCCCTCTTTGCGCGACTTTATATATCCGGGGGTGTATTTTATCCAGAACTCGTTAAACAAATCCTCCGCCTGTTCTTTCGTCAGCACTCCGCTCTCGATATCCGCCTTATAGTACGGATACATGTACTGGTCAAACCTGCCGAACGAGTGGTTAGAGACGTCGTCAAACTGCGTACACATGTGCAGGAAGTATACGCTTTGCAGCGCCTCTCTGAAGCTGTTCGCGGGCTGCGCAGGGACTTTTCCTATCGTTCGCGCGATCTGCTCATACTCTTTTCTCTTATCCTCTGTCTCAGCCTGACGCGCCATGTTTTCAAAAAACTCTGCATAGCGCATTTCCAGCCTCTTTACGGCGGACCACTCTATTATCGCCGCCTGTAAAAAATCCCGCTGACTTTCCGAAAGCGCATCATCCAAAAGCCTATTCTCAAGCTCTTTTAATACGCCGTCTATCCCGACATTTAAGAGCTTTTCAAAATGCGGCGAGATGTGTCCGTCCGAAAACGGCCAGATGTAAAAAATTTCCTCGCGCAGCGTGTCCAAAAGCTGCTCGCAGCATCTTTTTGGATACATCTCTATCTCGTCATACTCTCTCTTTAATAAATGCTCGGGACGGGAGACGAACTTATCGCCACCGTTTCCCGCCAAAAGGCTGTTCGGAATGTAGTTGATCTCCATCTGATCCATCACGGCTTCAAATGCATGAGCGTGGCGGAATATCGGCTTTTCCGCAGGATCCGGCGTGAAATCGACCTCTTGTGTATGGATATAGTCGAATATGCGGTCATAGTCCGAGGATATCTCCCATATTCCTCTTATCCGTTCGCTTATCATATTTCCGTCTCCTCTTTATCTCAGTCGACCACTATTACGCCCTTTATCTTATCCTCGGGCGACTCCTTCATGAACTTTATTCCCTCCTCCAGCTTATCAAGCGGGAATTTATGGGTTATTATGGAATCCAGCTTCACTCTCTTTCCCGCGATCATCGCAAACACGTTATCCCATGCGAGCGCGCCCAGCCACGAGAACCTTATCTCTCTGTCCATGGTTATCGATTCAAGCGCAGGCACCTGTAGCTTGGCTTCAGGGGATGAGGGCAGTCCGAAATAGACGATTTTTGTGCTCGGGCCGCTGACCTCTATCGCCTGCTGCCATGCCGTCATCGCGCCGGTGGGAACTATCACCCTGTCCGCGCCTCTGCCTGCGTTATGCTCCTTCACGGCGGCGGGCAGATCGGGCGTATAGTACTTTGAATTTTTGTCATACGTATTGAAAACGGCGTCCGCGCCCAGCTCAAGCGCCTTTTCCAGCTTGTTGTCCACTACGTCCACCGCGAACACCTTGCCCGAGCCCGCGACCCTCACGAGCTGAACATCCATAAGACCTATCGGGCCGCATCCAAACACAACCGTGGTGTTTCCTAAAGCGACATCCAGTTTTTTCACGCCGTTCGTCGCGCAGGCGAGCGGTTCCGCAAGGCCCGCCTCCTCAAAGCTCATCTCATCGGGCATCTTATAGACGTTCGAAACCGCCGCCTTTGTATATTCCGCAAACGCGCCGTTCGTGCTTACGCCGTAGTTTTTGAGGTTTTCGCACTCGTTAAAGAATCCGTTCATGCAGCTTTTGCAGCACAGGCAGGGCTGAACAGGATTTACGCACACCCTGTCGCCCGGCTTAAAGCCCAGCTTCGCCGCATCCTCGCCGACTTCCTCTATCACGCCCGCCGTCTCATGGCCGAGTATGATGGGGCCCTTGCCCGTGGGGGTATCCACCGGGCTCGTGCCGTAATAATAGCTTATATCCGAGCCGCATATGCCCACCGCCTTGACCTTTACGAGCACCTCGCTCGCGGATATCTGCGGAATCTCGACCTCCTCCAGCCTGATGTCAAACGGCTCATAGAATACATTTGCTTTCATTTTTCTCATTTTTATTTCCTCTTTCCTTATTTTAATCATTCCATGGTAAATTCCGGTCTGTTCATTGGCATCATGTCCGATATTTCGCAGGTGCTCGTCATCTCATAATACCTGCCCGTCTCGGCCGCCTGATAGAAACCATGCATTATCTCGAGTACATGGTACGCAAAATCTCCGTTTGCCCTGTATTTTCCGCCGTTTTTGATGGCGCGCGCCATGTCCGCAAGCCCGAGCGCCCTGCTGTTTTCGTCGTAGTCATAACAGGAGGGTATCCTCGCCCAGGGCGTCCTCTCCTCTTTTCTGGGCAGTGAATAGGGATATCCCGTCCAGTCGGATTCATTCTTTCTTCTGAACATGGTCGTGCCATGGAATATATCCGGCCCTGCAAGCGGATCCGGATCCGTCATGCTGAGCGTCCCATCCGTGCCGTATATCTCAAGACAGGGCAGGTTGTGGTCCCATACGTCAAAGCTCATTATCACCGTCGCTATTGCGCCCTTTTCAAACTCGATCGTGCCTGCGACATGTGTAGGGACGTCCACGTCTATCATCTGTCCTGCGAGCGGTTCGCTCGTTATCATGCGTTTTTCGTATCCCTTTGTCGCAAAGCCGCATATCCTCTTCGCCGGTCCGAGCATAGCCACAAGGCTTGCGAAATAGTACGGCCCCATGTCAAACAGCGGGCCCGCGCCGAATTTATAGTAAAACTCAGGGTTAGGATGCCAGCACTCATGCCCGGGGCACACCATAAACGCGGTCGCCGCGATGGGTCTGCCTATCCATCCCTCGTCTATCATCTTCTTCATGGTCTGCGGACGCGCACCCATGAACGTATCGGGAGCGCATCCCACGAACAGCCCCTTGCTTTTAGCCAGTTCGATTATCTCTTTTCCGTCCTCTAACCTCGTCGCGAGCGGCTTTTCGCTGTAAACATGCTTTCCCGCATTAAGCGCCTTCATGTCGATTTCATAATGCGCCGCGGGTATCGTGAGATTTAATACCACGTCCACCTCCGGGCAATTCAGCAGCTCGTCCACGCTCATTGCCTTTCCGCCATAGGTCTTCGCCTTTTCCTCTGCCCTTTCGGGGAGCATGTCAGCTATGGCCGTCACCTCGATGTTGTCAAATTTGGAAATATTCTGAAAATAGATATCAGAAATATTTCCGCATCCGATTACCCCAATTCTCGTCTTTTCCATTTCATTTCTCCTTTTTCGCCGAGTTTTTCATGTTATGTTGTTTTGTTTTTTCAGGTTCACTTGGTTAATTATTATATCTTCTTCCTTCTTATTTCTAATTTTACCAACACAGAATTGCATTAACAAGAAAATAAGTTTATAATAGTAGACAATAGTTAATGTGTGGAGGTCAACATGATAGAATACGAGCCGCATCGGTCATCCTCATCTCAATACTTCATCATACAGCACGATGCCAACTTCAACTTCACTTATCACATGCATAAGAGCTTTGAATTCATATGCGTCACGGACGGAACGCTTCTATGCACGGTCAGCGGTGTTGAACACGTTTTGAAAAAGGACTGCGCAATGCTGATACTTCCGCATGAGCCGCACAGCTACCGGACGGACAATTTTTCAAAGAGCAGTATATGCATATTCTCACCCGAGCGCATACCCGATTTTTACGAATTCATAAATGGACATTATTTCACAAACCCTGTGTTCGATATCGATGCATCATCCACTATCGCACAGCTTGAAAACGCCGGACAAAATGAATTCAGAATAAAGTCCGTGCTATATAACATTTGCAGCATATGTGTTGAACAATGTGCGATAGAAAAAAGGGAGGAACCCTCTCTCGTCCTCCCTGAACTGGTGATAAACTATTTAATGGAAAATTATACAAAGCCCATCTCTCTAAAGACGATGGCCAAAACGCTGGGCTATAATTACAACTATCTCTCCGCCTTTTTTCACAATAATCTCAACGTGAGCTTTTGCGACTGTTTAAACAGCTATCGCATAGACCTTGCCAAAAAGTTATTAGTCGACATTTCAAAATCCATCACGGACATAGCGAACGAGGTCGGCTTTAACACGATACGCAGCTTTAACAGGACATTCAAAGCGCAGACGGGAATGACCCCATCGCAATACAGGCACTCCATAATTCACGAATAGCTTTTTCACCTCTTTAAGATTATGCGCAAATAAAAAAGAGAGAAACGCATAAATACATTTCTCTCATCAAAAAGCAATATCACTTCGCCTTATTTTTAAGCCTCTTATCGCACTTCGTCGCCAGCTTGGTGCCCACGCTCTGGAACACCTGAACGAGCACTATGAGCAGGACTACCGCGACTATCATGACGAGGTATTTATAGCGGTAATAGCCGTAGTTTATGGCTATCTTGCCCAGTCCGCCGCCGCCGATTATGCCGCTCATTGCGGAATATCCGAGTATCGTGGTTATCGCTATCGTGAAGTTGGATATTAGCGAAGGCACGCTTTCAGGTATCATGACCTTTACTATTATCTGCATCGGGGACGCGCCCATGCTCTGCGCCGCCTCGATGATGTTGGGGTTGACCTCCCTTAAACTGCTTTCAACGAGTCTCGCGACAAAGGGGAATGCCGCTATTACGAGCGGGACTATGGACGCGACCGTGCCCACGGACGTACCTACGATCAAACGTGTCAGCGGGAAAACAAGTATCATCAATATGAGGAAAGGCACCGAGCGCAGCAGGTTTATAATAATGTTGATAACGTGCATGACGCCCTTGGGCAGGGGTAAAACGCTGTCCTTTTCACCCGCCACGAGCAGCACGCCCAGGGGCAGGCCGATTATAACGGCAAACGCCGTCGCGAGCAAAGTGACATATATCGTCTCCCATATCGCGAGCGGAAATTCCGATACGAAGATCTCGAGCGCCTCGTTGAGCGCCTCGGCAGTAAATGCATTCTCAAACATTTTCCGTTACCTCCTCCACAATGACGTCCTTTATGCCTCTCAAATACTCAATCGCCTTATCCACCGTCTCCTTATCGCCGGGAAGGCTCAGGAGCATATGCCCATAGGCCTTTTTGCCTATGCTCTTTGTGGAGGCCGCCATGATGTTCGCGGACACGTTTAAGTCTATGGCCATCCTCGCGATGAGCGGGGTCGCCGCGGCGTCCGCGCCGTTGAACACGACTCTTATGCATCTGTCGTCCGAGACCTTTGTGAATACATCCTGTGCGCCGTCCGGGAAAACGAGCCTCTTCGCTGCGGAGGATTTCGGGCTGGAGAACACCTCGCTCACCGGTCCGACCTCGACGACGGAGCCTTCGTCCAAAATCGCGACCTTGCTGCATATCTCCTCAACCACGCTCATCTGATGCGTGATTATTATAACCGTGATATTGAGCTTTGCGTTTATATCGCGGATCAGCTCGAGTATGGAATGAGTCGTTTTAGGATCGAGCGCGCTTGTAGCCTCGTCGCAAAGCAGCACCTTGGGGTCAGTAGCGAGCGCCCTCGCAATGGCTATCCTCTGCTGCTGTCCGCCGGAAAGCTGCGCGGGATATGCGTTCGCCTTGTCTGGCAGGCCGACTATCTCCAAAAGCTCCTGTGCGCGCTTTTTAGCGTCCGCACGCTTTACACCCGCCAGCTCGAGCGGGAAGCATATGTTTGAAAGACAGGTGCGCTGCATGAGCAGGTTGAAGCCCTGGAATATCATCGTGGTGTTGCGCCTTAATTCTCTAAGCTCCTTATTCGAGAGCTTGCCCACGTCGTTTCCGTCGATGAGGACCGTTCCCTGCGTCGGGCGCTCGAGCATGTTTATGCAGCGGACGAGCGTGCTCTTGCCCGCGCCGCTCATGCCGATAATGCCGTATATATCTCCATCCTCAATAGTCAGGTTGATGTCCTTTAACGCGTCGACGTTTCCGTCCGCCGTTCTAAAGGTCTTTGACAGATTTTTTATCTCGATCATGTACTTCCTCCGTATACGACAACACGCCGACCACGATATGCGGCCGGCGCAATGTTCGTAAGATGATTATTTCTTTATAGCGTCAAGGCTGGTCTGCTTTCCGCCGTAGATGCCGATAGGCTCAACGTGGATAGCGCCGACGGATACAAGGTGCGTTCCGTTCTCTTCGTTGAAGTTCTCGAGGTAGGGAAGATGCTGGAAGTAGTTTGCATCGACCTCGCCGCTCTCGACGACGTTGTTCGGAACTACGTAGTCGGTGTACTCCTGGATGTCAAGGGTGATCTCCTTCTCGGCGAGGATGTCCTTTACGATCGCGAGTATCTCAGCGTGGGGCGTGGGGGATGCTGCTACGGAAATCGTCTGGCCCTTTAATGCATCGTAGTTTACGCTTGCGTCAAAGCCGTCCGTGGGAGCGTCGACCGTGCTTACGACCGCGCCGTCATACTTCTCATTTATGAAATCAACTACCTTCTGGCTGCAAAGTGCCGCATAGAGCGCCTTTGTCTTGTCAGTCGCCTCGTTACCTTCCTTTACCGTGAGGATGTTGCCGTAAGCGGAGGACGAACCCTCGATAGCGAGCGAATCCTTAACGGGGTTAAGACCCGCTTCAATCGCATAGTTGGAATTGATTACCGCGTAATCGACGTCCTGGAGAACGTTGGGGACCTGCGCCGCTTCGACCTCTTTAAAATCGATGTTGTAGGGGTTCTCAGCGATGTCTCTTATAGTAGCGGTGATGCCCACGCCGTCCTTTAAGGTGATGAGACCCTGCTCCTGTAAGAGGAGGAGCGCGCGCGCCTCGTTGGTCGTGTCATTGGGAACGGCGATAACCGTTGAGCTGCTGCCGCATGCCGTGAAGGAAACGAGCAGCGTGAGTGCGATGATTGTTGCGAGTACTACGGAAACGATCTTTTTCATGTTGGTATTCTCCTTTAAAAATATTATAAAATTTATTGTTGAAAAAAATTATTGGCTTGTTGAATCAGTGCATCTTCACATTCGCATGCTGAAAATGTTCGTCTTTGTTATTATAACTGTTATTCCTATCATTTTTCAATACCCTATATGATAATCTTTATTATTTCAAAAAAAGAGGAAAACCTATTTTTCGACAGGCTTTCCTCGAGTTTACAAAAGTATTTCTATAGCGACTCCGCGGTCATGCGGCGAAAAGCATGTCTGAAAAATTTATGCGATAAACAAGGCACATGCGGCACATGTACATATCCTTTAACCACATTGCAGTTGCCATCAGCTTTTTCATGGTGCTTTCTCCTTTGCTCAGATTCGTTGTTAATAATATACTCCCATTTACCTATCGTGTCAATAGGTTATCCGGAATTTTTTCAAAAAATTTTTTGGGATGTGCGATTTTTCCGAATGTTGGCACAAAATTCCGCGCATATGGTTCGGTTTTCTTTCTAACAGCACTTTATGAGCGCATGATTGTGCTTTTTTGGGGTGGGAAGAATGGATTGTGCGCTTGATTTTAGCAGGATAGGGACGTTAAGTGAGAAAAAGGTTGCTTTGCTTCGCAAAGCTCCATTATATGCACGCGCGGCGCAGCTTTCCCCCTTGAAAAGGCTCCCGCCTTTTCGAGGGGGAAAGTGCCCGCCTGCTCCCGCCCCCTGCGGGGGCGGCTCAGGCGGGCTTAGTTTTTGCGGCTTCGCCGCAAAAACCTGCGCCGCGCCTCGTCGGCAAGCTCGTTATAAAATCGAAGCGTATTCGATTGACTTAGGTATAAATCATCGCTTTCGGCGGATAGCCGAGCCGAAAGCGATACCTTATTATTAATTCGACTTTTCCGTAAAGAAGTCACAGTTAGCGTTTTTCAAAACTTGCTTTTGAAAAACTACATTAATCGCGGCGTTCAAAATGTGCTGGATTTTCGTTATTTTTCAAGCAGCCCGCAGTCGGCTGTACATATTAGTACGCCGGCAAGGGCTGTCGCAGAAAAAGGGCGAAAAGACAGTGCATTTTGGACGCCGCTTCAGTCGTCGTCCCTGCGCTTCCTCCTTACTAAGGTTGCCCAAAACGCCTTGGCGTCAAAGGGAATGAGCGGATAGAGATAGCTCCCGCCCAAAACAGTATGAGTCGACGCGCATATCGCAAAGCTCAAAACCAGCCCGCCGATAAAGCCCCATACGCCGAATATCGCCGTCAATATGACGAGCAGCAGGCGCACGAGCTTGAACGCATATCCCAGCTCAAAGCTGGGCTGGGTAAAGTTGCCTATCGCGACAAACGCCATCAAAAGAATGGTCAGCTCGTCAAACAGCCCCGCGCCCACGGCGAATTCGCCCAATATTAGCGCGCCCACCACACTGAAGGAGTTTGAAAGGCTGGAGGGCGTGTTTAGGGACGCGAGCTTCAATCCGTCCATTATCAGCTCAAATATCAATATCTGCGCCACGACGGGCAGCGCCGCCTTGCCCGTGACGAGCATGAACGCAAGCCAATCGGGGACGCTCTCCGGATAGGTTATCATGAGATACCATATCGGGACGAGCAGCATGGTCGCGAAAAACACTATCATGCGCACCGCACGCAGATACGTCCCTATGAGCGGCGGGAAGTAGTAGTCGTTCGTGTCCTGTACAAACGAAAATACGGAAACGGGCAGTATCATCACCGTGGGCGAGTTGTCTATTATCACGACGATCTGCCCCTCCAAAATACTCGCCGCGGCGGCGTCCGGCCGCTCGGTATACCTCACCTTGGGGAACGGATTATACCACCATCCCTTTTTGACGAGCGTCTCTGCGAGGCTCTGCTGCGTCAGCGAAAGCGAGTTTACGTCTATGCCCGCTATGACCTCACTCAGCTTTTCCACCTTCGCCTTATCCGCCTTTCCTTCTATATAAGATATGACGATGTCCGTCTTGCTGTGCCGCCCTACGCAAAAATGCTTCATCGTGAGCTTTGGGTCGCGTATCCTGCGGCGGATGAGCGCCGTGTTAAAGACGCACGTCTCCGTGAAGCCGTCATGCGCCCCTCTTAGGACCTTGTCGTCCTGCGGCTCCTCCACCCCGCGCGTGGGATACGTCCGTATATCGAGCAGAAATACCTCATCATAGCCGGTCACCACGAGCGCGAGCATACCCGAAAGCACAGCGGTCACGACCCTGTTTTCATCCGAGGTCACCTCCGTCTCGATATAGCTCACGAACCTCTCCGCAAAATCCTGCGCGGTTTTCAGCTTGTCGACCTCCTCCTTCGTCGCCTTCATGAGGAACTCTATCATCTTTTCTAAAACTTCATCTTTTATAAGCCCATCCACGGCGTACATCATCGCGGGACGTTCGCCCGTCTTTAGCGGACGGCGCAGTATATCAAAATTCTTGTCAACTCTCAAAAGCCGGTCATAGCCGGATATCATCGAAGCATAATTTCTTTTCATGCTCTTTTACCTTTCACGTTTTCTTTCACGTTTTTATGATATTATGCCTCATTTTTTAGCTATAAATCCTGACATTATCTGTTGACATATTCTGCGATTCGGTATTTAATAATATAAGTATGATTTAATTGCATTAAGCCTTAAAAACATAAAGGAGCGTAAATAATGAGCGAATGTACACATGATTGCGGAAGCTGCCCCTCTGCGGGCGGATGTTCCTCAAACGATAAAAAGAGCTTTCTCGAAGCGCCCAACAGCATGAGCCGTATAGGCAAGGTCATAGGCGTAGTCAGCGGCAAGGGCGGCGTGGGTAAATCCCTCGTGACCTCCCTCATAGCGAGCGGTCTTGAAAAGCGCGGCGTTCACTGCGGCGTACTGGATGCGGACATAACCGGCCCGTCCATCCCCAAGATCTTCGGCGCGGAAATGCTCGTGGATACCTGTGAGCACGGCATTATCCCCGTAAAGACGGACAGCGGCGTCGACATCGTCTCCATAAACAACATACTGCCCAACGCGACGGACCCCATCGTCGTGAGAGGCCCCATCATCGCGGGTACGGTCAAGCAGTTCTGGACGGACGTCGTTTGGGATGTCGATTGCATGGTCGTGGACATGCCTCCGGGAACGGGCGACGTTCCGCTTACGGTATTCCAGTCTCTCCCCATAAACGGCATCGTGATAGTCACCTCGCCGCAGCAGCTCGTATCCATGATAGTCGAAAAGGCGGTCAATATGGCCAACCTCATGAACATTCCGATACTGGGCATAGTCGAGAACATGAGCTATATCGAGTGTCCGGACTGCAAAAAGCGCATTAACGTGTTCGGTGAAAGCCATATCGAGGGCATCGCGGAGAAATTCGGCATACCCGTCCTCGCGAAGCTGCCCATCGACCCCGAGATCGCGAGACTTTGCGACGCGGGCAGGATACAGGATCTCGACATCCCCGAGATAGGCGGCGCGCTGGACGCGGTGAATGACATAGGATAATTTTTAAAAACAAGGCGGGGATTTTATATAGTCCTCGTCTTTTTTATGCACGGAGGAGAAATGACGACTAAAAAAAGAGCGGTGTTCGCCGCATTTCTGGGCGAAGCCATATTCGGCTTCAGCTTTCTTTTCACGAAAATAGCGCTAGGCGCGGCGTCTCCCTTTACGCTGCTTGCGACGCGCTTTATAATCGCCTTTTTGATAATGAGCGTGATAGCTATATTCTCAAGGCGCATAAGTTTTAAAGGGAAACACCTCGGCAAGCTCGTCATATTGGGGCTGCTCCAGCCCGTCGCGTATTTTCTGTTTGAAAGCTACGGCATCGCGCTCACCAATTCCTCATATTCGGGTACGATAATCTCCCTCGCCACGATAGTCACATTTTTCTTGGGCGCGCTCATTTTAAAAGAGCGCTTTACGTTAAAACAGTTCCTTTGGGCGCTATGCTCCGTCGCGGGCGTCGCGCTCGTCACGCTCTTTTCGGGCGATGGCGGAAAAATCACGTTTTCAGGGACATTATTGCTGTTGGGTGCGGTTTTGACCACGTCTCTTTTCAGCGTGCTTTCCCGACTGTGGGCGAGCGAGTTCTCCCCATTCGAGCGGACATACGTCATGTTCGGCGTGGGCAGCGCCGCGTTTTTGTTAGGCGCGCTCATCGAGACAAAGGGCGCATATTTTTCCCTCCTGCCCGCGTTGTTTACGGATACGCGCTTTATTCTGTCTCTGATTTATTTAAGCCTGCTGTCCTCCATCGCGGCGTTTATGCTCTTAAACTACTCCGTCACGCATATCGAGGCAAGGCGCGCGCTCATGTTCGCGAGCCTTTCCACCGTGATATCCATTCTCGCGGGCGTGTTCATATTGGCCGAGAGCTTTTCGCTCATCCAGGGCATAGGCGCAGTTCTTGTGCTTTTAGGCGTATATGAGGTGAGTGTGGCGCAGAAATAAGCAGAAATAAAACGAACAAAAAAGACGCTTTACGCAGAAGTAAAGCGCCTCTTTTTTATCTTATTTGACCGGTAATATTATATCATTACTACAGGCTTGATGAGGTCTGCGGGCTTATTCTTCATGAGCATAAGCGCCTCCTCGATGTGGTCAAAGCCCTCAAATCTGTGGGTGAGCAGCTTGGAGGTATCCAGCCTGCCCGTGGTCATGAGCGCCGCGAGCTTCTCCATGCGCAGTCTGCCGCCGTACATCAGGCCGCCCTCGATGCTCTTGTGGCCCATGCCGCAGCCCCACTCTACTCTGGGGATCCTTATATAATCGCCCTCGCCGAGGTAGTTTACGTTTCCGATCTTGCCGCCGGCCTTTACCATCGTGACCGCTTGAATGAACGTGTCGTTATCGCCGCCCGCGATGATGACTCTGTCAACGCCCTTGCCGTGCGTCTTTTCCATTATCTGCTCGACGATGTCGCCCTCTTTATAGTTGATGATATCCGTCGCGCCGTACTCCTTAGCGACCTTTGCGCATATCTTTCTCGAGCCAACTGCATAGAGGTTCGATGCACCGCGAAGCGCCGCGCCCGCGACCGCCATCAGACCGACCGGCCCTATGCCTATTACGCAGACGTCGTCGCCGAATTGTACATCCGCCAGCTCAACGCCGTGGAAGCCCGTGGGTACCATGTCCGCGAGCATTACCGCATCCGCGGGATCTATCTCATCGGGTAATATAGCGAGGTTAGCGTCCGCCTCGTTCACATGGAAGAACTCGCCGAACACGCCGTCCTTGAAGTTTGAGAACTTCCAGCCTGCGAGCATACCGCCCGAGTGTACGGAAAATCCCGCCTGAGACTCAAGCGCGCCCCAATCCGGCGTTATCGCGGGGACGATGACTCTGTCGCCCGGCTTAAAGCACTTCACGAGGCTGCCTACCTCGACTACCTCGCCCACAGCCTCATGGCCGAGTATCATGTCCTTTCTGTCGCCCAGCGCACCTTCAAATACCGTATGTACATCGGAGGTGCAAGGGGAGACTGCAACCGGCTTTACAATAGCGTCAAGAGGACCGCAGACAGGTCTTTCCTTTTCTATCCAGCCCACCTTGTTTAATCCTAACATCGCGAAACCCTTCATGTTTGTTCTCCTTCTCTCCAAAAGATTGTTATTTTTTTAACATACTCACATTTTACCACAGTTTAATTGAACGTGCAACATATAAATTACACGTTCAACCATCGTCATTTTAATACATGTCTCACCGTCTTTTAATACTTATACGGGTTCTCCCCTATCTTTATGGGCGTATAATCCACATTTATCTTATCCCAGAGGTTATAATTCTGCTGATTTCGTATCGCCGCGAGCATATTCTTCTTGACGAGCGGGTTCACATGCACGAGCTGTTTTATTAGGTCCTTCATCTCCTGCCGCTTAGTCACGCCGTCCACAGGACAGGGGTTTTTCGCCGTGGGTATGTTATACTTCTTCACCGCGGCTATGACCTCCTTTTCGGGCAGATATATGAACGGACGGATGAGCGTAATGTCCTGCCGCGTGAGGTGTGTGAGCGGCGCAAATGTGTTTATCCTTCCCTCGTAAAACAGGCTCATTAGCAGAGTTTCGATGAGGTCGTCCATATGATGCGCGAACGCCGCCTTATTGCAGCCCAGCTCCTTTGCGGCGGAGTAAAACGCGCCCTTTCTCATCTTCGCGCACAGCGCACAGGGCGAGCTTTCCTTTCGCTCATCGAATATTATCTCCCCTATCTGCGTTTTTACTACATGATATTCCACGCCCAGCGGTTCAATAAACTGCTCGAGCTTTTTTGTATCAAAGCCTTCAAAGCCGAGGTCTACCGTCAGCCCGACTAATTCAAAACCCCTGCGCCAATACTTCCTGCAAAGAGACAGCGCATACAGCATGAGCATGGAGTCCTTTCCTCCGGAAACGCCCACAGCTATTTTATCTCCCGGGCGTATCATGTCAAACTCATCGACCGCCCGTCTCATATATCCCAAAACCTTTTTCATATAATAATCCCCCTGAAAAATTTACCCTGGATCACATCGTGTTCTTCAAAATATCTGTGCATGGAGTTGAGCACGCGCTTTTTATCCGCACTCCACATGGGCGAGACGAGTATGCGCTTGTCGCCGTCCCCCGTCAGCCGATGTATCGCGATATCCGGCGAAAGATGCTCAAGACAGAGGGACAGCCTCCTGAAATACTCCGTCATTTCGAGCGTATCAAGCTCCCCCGCCGCATACATCTCATACAGCCGTGTGTTTTTTAATACGTGCAGCAGATGCAGCTTTATCCCCGCGCACCGCGATTCGCTTATGACGCGCATTGTGTTTATAAGCGTATCATCAGTTTCACCCGGCAGGCCGATTATAGCGTGCGTTATCACGTCAATACCCATTTCTTTAAGCCGCCGCACCGCTTCAAGATACGTACTCGTCGGATATCCCCTGTTTATCAGCCGTGCGATCTCATCGTCCGCAGTCTGCAGACCCAGCTCGACCCAAACGGGCTTTTTTGAGCTTAAATATTTAAGTACGCCCATCACGCCGTCGTCAAGGCAATCCGGCCGCGTCGCGATAGAGAGCACGTCAATATCGTCTCTTTCGACGATGGGCGCGTATATTTTCATCAGCCTCTCGGGCGGGGCGAACGTCCCCGTATTCGCCTGAAAATAGGCGATATATCCGCTGTTTGCAGCCTTTTTTGAGACGCGCTGCTTTGCGTTCTCTATGCACTTGTCCATGTCCTCTCCGCCGAACGCAAAGTCTCCCGAGCCGTTTTCACTGCAAAATATGCAGCCGCCCGAGGCGTTTTCCCTGTTGGGGCAGGAAAATCCGCCGTCCAGGGCTATCCTGTACAGCTTTTTCCCGAACCGTTCCTTGCAATATTGCGTCATAGAATAAAATCTCTCCATCGCGCCCTCCGTAAAAAGATTATATCCGAGCGCGGCGCATTAATCAAGCGCAAGGCGGTTTGTTTTTGGAAGTCAAAGGTTGCTTTGCTTCGCAAAGCTCCATTTTAAAACAGATGCCGCTACGCCGTCCCGCTGAAGAAAAAAAGATTCAAATCTTTCGTACGCGCGCGGCGCAGCTTTCACAAGCGAAAAGGCTCCCGCCTTTTCGCTTGTGAAAGTGGCCCGCCCGCCGGAGGCGGGCGGGCTTAGTTTTTGCGGCTTAGCTGCAAAAACCTGCGCCGCGCCTTGTCGGCAAGCTCGTTTTTTAATCGGAGTGTATTCTTTAGACTTAGGTATAATTCATCACTTTCGGCGAATAGCCGAGCCGAAAGTGATACCTTATTATTAGTTCGATTTTCCACCGTTTTTTGTCGAAAAATCGTCGTTTTCTTCAAGCGACATGTTTCATTTCTTCCCTCGTAACGCTCACGAAAAAGCGACGGTGAGCGCAAATTTTCGCATAGCAATCGCATTTTTATATTGAAATGTGCTGAAAGATGTTGTATTATATAAGTGGTATTGATGTTTTTCATCATTACTGGGCGTTGCCAATAACACGGTAGGCGGTCAGCCCTCTCTTCATTGTTTTCCTAAACAGAACAGAGAGTAATGGAAAGGGGGTGAGGACATGAGTTTTGAAGAGATCATCGGATTGCTTATGTTTCTCATCGTTTTTGCCGATTTCATCAGAAATTGGGATAAAGACGATAAACAAAAATAGCCGCCATATTTTCAACTCCAAACGGCTATTTTAAGTAGTTAAAAGGGTTGACCGTCTATCGGCAACGTCCCTTTTTTCTATACTCATTATATTATGCAAAACTCCAAAAGTCAATACGTTTCCCCGCCATTCTTCATTCGACTGCATTTTACGATTTTCTTTCCATTGCATTTTTTCGCAAACGGGAATAGAATATTATCAGTGAATATGAAGGAGGCTTTTATGACTTACACCTATAAAACAAAGGGCACCTGCTCTCAATCCATAACATTTGACATAACCGACGGGATAGTCTCAAACGTGCGCTTTATGGGCGGCTGCAACGGCAACCTACAGGGCATCTCAAGGCTTGTCGAGGGCAAGCGCGCCGACGAGCTCATATCCGCGCTGGAGGGAATACGCTGCGGCTTTAAGGACACGTCATGTCCCGACCAGCTCGCCCGCGCGTTAAAGCAGCATATAAAATAGAGCAAAAAAATCGACTGTCGCATTGTACAGCCGATTTTTTATGTTTAATGTTCTATTATCGAACGCCCCGTCATCTCCTCGGGCTGCTTTAAGCCTAAAAGCTCGAGCATTGTGGGCGCGATGTCCGCTAAAATTCCGTCGTCTCTCAGCTTTGCGTCCTTGTAATCGTCGCTCACAAGTATGAACGGAACGGGGTTCGTCGTATGCGCGGTGAACGCGCCGCCCGTCTTGGGGTCGATCATCTGCTCGGAGTTGCCGTGATCTGCGGTTATCATCACCTGACCACCCACCTCTTTTATGGCCTCGACGATCCTTCCCGCGCATATGTCGACGGTCTTGACAGCCTGCTCCGCCGCCTCCAGCACGCCGGTATGTCCGACCATATCCGGATTCGCGAAGTTTAATATCATCACGTCATACTTGCGCGAGCGTATCAGCTCACAAGCCTTTTCGCAGACCTCATATGCGCTCATCTCGGGCTGAAGATCATATGTCGCGACCTTGGGCGAGGGTATCAGCACCCTGTCCTCGCCGGGGTTGGGCTGCTCCACGCCGCCGTTAAAGAAGAACGTCACGTGCGCGTATTTCTCCGTCTCGGCTATCCTGAACTGCTTTAAGCCGTTCGCCGCAAGGTATTCTCCCAGCGTATTTTTGAGCGACTGCGGCTTATATGCTATGCCCACATGCTCAAAGGTCTTGTCGTACTGTGTCATGCACACGAACGCGATATCCCTCTTTTTGCGGTCAAATCCGTCAAAGCCGTCCTGCGTGAGTGCGCGGGTTATCTCCCTCGCTCTGTCCGGGCGGAAGTTGAAGAATATCACGGAGTCGCCGTCAGATATCCCCTTTGCGCCGTCTATCGCACAGGGCACCACGAACTCGTCCAGCACGTTTTCGGCATATGAATTTTCCATCGCCGCTACGGCCGTCTTTGCGTGATTTCCCTGCAAATCCGTCAGGACGTCATAGGCCTTTTTGACTCTTTCCCAGCGGTTATCCCTGTCCATGGCGTAATATCTGCCCGAAACAGTCGCGATCTTGCCTATGCCGATGCTTTTCAGCTCGTCCTCGAGCTGCTCGATATAGCCCTTGCCGCTGTTCGGAGGGACGTCTCGCCCGTCCATGAAGCAGTGGACGTATACCTCGCTTACTCCCCTGCGCTTGGCCATCTCCAAAAGCGCATAGAGATGCGTATTGTGGCTATGCACGCCGCCGTCGGACAGCAGCCCCATCAGGTGCAGCGCGCCGCCCGTCTGCTTCAGCCTGTCCATCGCGCCGACGAACTCCGCATTTTCAAAGAAATCGCCGTCCGCTATGGACTTTGTTATTCTCGTAAGCTCCTGATATACTATCCTGCCCGCGCCGATGTTTAGGTGACCCACCTCGGAGTTGCCCATCTGCCCGTCCGGCAGACCGACCGAAAGACCGGACGCACCCAGCATCGTATGAGGATAGCTCGCCTCGAGCGCATCGATATTTGGAGTGCCCATAAGCCTTACGGCATTGCCCTCTACTCTATCGCTGCACCCGAAGCCGTCTAATATCATGAGCGCGGTAAACTTTCTGCTCATTTATATCTCCGTTATCTGTTTTTTATCAGTATTTTACTACGAGGGAGAAATCCTTCGCCTTTAAGGACGCGCCGCCGATAAGGCCGCCGTCGATTTCCTTCTTCGCCATGAGCTCGGATGCGTTCTTGGGGTTCATGGAGCCGCCGTACTGTATGCGCACGGACTCCGCCGCCATCTCGCCGTATACCTCTTTGACTGCGTTTCTGATGTCGCCGATTGTCTCGTTCGCTTCATCCGCCGTGGCCGTCTTGCCCGTGCCGATCGCCCAAATGGGCTCATATGCGATAACGAGGCTGCCCACCTGCGCCGCGGTAAGGCCCTTTAACGCGAGCTTCGTCTGCATGGAGACTACCTCTCTCGTCACGCCGTTTTCCCTCTGCTCTAAGGACTCGCCCACGCAGATTATGGGGGTTATCGCGTTATCTACAGCCGCGCGTACTCTCTTGTTTACTGTCTCGTCCGTCTCTCCGAAATACTGTCTGCGCTCGGAGTGGCCGATTATTACATATTCGACGCCCAGCGCAGTGAGCATAGCGCCGGATATCTCGCCCGTGAACGCGCCCTTCTTTTCATAGTGGATATTCTGCGCACCCAGCTTGATATTCGTGCCCTTTATGAGCTTTGCTACCGTCTCAAGGCAGACGAATGTGGGGCAAACGACGACCTCTGCCGACGCATCAGCCACAAGCGGGATGAGCTCCGTCACGAGCATTTCCGCCTCTGCGGGGGTGTTGTTCATTTTCCAGTTACCTGCGATAATAGGTGTTCTCATTTTGTTTTTCCTTTCCTGCTGAAAATTTTATCTGAATATGCCAAGCAGCGAGGAGACCCTTCTGCGTCTCCCCTCGCCCATATGCTTATAATTAATTTTAACGGCTAAACGGTTAAGTTAGT
This sequence comes from uncultured Christensenellaceae bacterium, assembly GCA_934373295.1. Classification (GTDB taxonomy): domain Bacteria; phylum Bacillota; class Clostridia; order Christensenellales; family Christensenellaceae; genus HGM11616. The sequence goes on from CAKROK010000017.1 coordinate 35,505, forward strand.
TTTCATTTAACCATTTTTTCGAATCATTTTACTATGGTCAAAATGTGCATTCTGGCCATCGTAGTAATTATTTGTCGTTTAATGCCGCAACTCCGGGCAGCTCCTTACCCTCCAAGAACTCGAGGGATGCTCCGCCGCCGGTTGAGATATGCGTCATCTTGTCCGCAAAGCCCAGCTTCTTTACAGCCGCCGCGCTGTCGCCGCCGCCGATGATGGTGGTCGCCTCGCTGTCCGCCATAGCCTGTGCTATGGCCTGCGTACCTACTGCGAATTCAGGGATCTCCGCGACGCCCATGGGGCCGTTCCATATCACGGTCTTTGCGCTTTCGACCTCTTTCGTGAAGAGCATTCTCGTCGCGGGGCCGATATCAAGCGCCATGTAATCCGCAGGGATAGCCTCGACGGGGAATACTTTAGTCTCCACGCCCGCTTTAAGCTCCTTCGCCGCGCAAACGTCTATGGGCAGCATGAGCGTGACGCCCTTCTTCTTCGCCTTTTCGAGCAGCTCCTTCGCTATCGGAACAGAGCTTTCGTCTATAAGTGATTTCGCCATATCGTGACCGAGCGCGAGCTGGAAGGTATTCGCCATGCCGCCGCCGATTATGAGAGAATCGACCTTGTCAAAGAGGTTATCTATTACAGGGATCTTGTCCGCGATCTTCGCGCCGCCTAAAATCGCGACGAACGGTCTCGCGGGGTTCTCGAGCGCGCCGCCCAAGAACTCAAGCTCCTTGTCTATCAAAAATCCTGCGACAGCAGGCAGATAGTGCGTCACGCCCTCCGTTGAAGCGTGCGCCCTATGCGCCGTGCCGAACGCGTCGTTGACGTATAGATCCGCATAAGACGCGAGTTTTTTAGCGAACTCGGGGTCGTTATCCGTCTCCTCCTTATGAAAGCGCAGGTTCTCAAGCAGAACTATCTCGCCCTCTTTTATCTCATCGACCGCCTTGCGCGCGGATTCACCGATAACGTCCGTCGCGAAAACAACCTTGGCGTCCACAAGCTCCGCAAGCCTCTTCGCGACGGGCGCGAGCGAAAACTCCGGCTTAAACTGTCCCTTGGGTCTGCCGAGATGCGAGCAGAGTATGACCTTCGCTCCCTTGCCGACCAGATATTCAATGGTGGGCAGCGCGGCGATTATCCTGGTTTCGTCCGTGATATGCCCCTCGGCATCCAGCGGAACGTTGAAATCCACTCTCACGAGCACTTTTTTGCCGGCAACATCGACGTCCCTGATGGTCTTTTTGTTCATATATTGAAAACCTCCTTATGATTAGAAAATGATTTCCTGTTCTTCACGCACATATTCTTCTCATATGCCTTTGGGATTTATTATACTATTTATTGACAATTTTTTCAATACAGCCGCTTGTATTTTTTGTATGACATACGCTCATATAAAAAAGGCCGTCGATGAGATCATCTTCGGCCCGTTTTATCAGATATTTTTTCGCAAAGGTGGTGCTTTTAAGCGACCGACGTGCATTTTGGTTATATGAGGTTGCTTTGCTTACGCAAAGCTCCATTATAATTCCACGCCGACATGCCCTCCCGCTAAAGTCAAAAAGATTTATCTCACTCGCACGCGCGCGGCGCAGCTTTCCAGCCTGAAACGGCTCCCGCCGTTTCAGGCTGGAAAGTGCCCGCCCCAACCC
>CAKROK010000018.1 GCA_934373295.1 uncultured Christensenellaceae bacterium
CCCGCCCTCCGCCCCCGCCTTCGGCGGGGGGCGGGGGCGAGCGGGCTTAGTTTAAAATCGCCCCGAGGGGGCGATTTTAAACCTGCGCCGCACGTCATCGGCAAGCTCGCTTTAACTTTATAGATTGTTTGTTTGATTTCTAAAAATTGGATTCGACAATCGCGCTCCCGAAAAGGTGGTAGCGATAGTGAGCTGTCGCGAGGGCGTTTACAACCGAGCAGGCGAACTGAGCGAGCCTTTTTGGGATGTAAGGAGCAGCAGCGTTATTAGTCGTTGCAGTCGCGTTTGCGCGGCTGCATGACAATATCGCTTGCTGCGACGCCGGAGGGCAAGTCCTGCATATTCTTAAACTTTTCTTTTTACAATACTTCTTATCTAAAAACTCCCTCTCTGATATGGAGAGGGAGTTTTCATCTGGCTGTTTAATTATTTTTTCGTAGTAACCGCCTTCGCCTTAGACCATGCGGAGTAAACATTATAGTTCTTTCCGCTTATCTTGGTGGTCTTGTAGCTTCTGACGCGAACGTAGTACTTTGTCTTCGCCTTGAGCTTGGTTACCGTCTTAGAGGTGGTCGTGTACTTGCTTATCGTTGCAGTCTTGGTCGTCTTGGCCGTGAATTTCGAAGATGTCGAGTACTGTACCTGATAACCAGTTACGTAGCTCTGCTTAGCCCATGTCGCCTTGAAGCCCTTGGAGAGCGCCGTCAGCTTAGATACACTCATCTGCTTTCCGCGAATCGCAAAGGTCAATGTCTTTGAGCCGGTGTAGCTGCCCTTCATCGTGACCTTTACGGTGTACGTGCCGGGGAGCTTTCTGCCGGAGGCATAGGTTACGGTGTAGTTGGAAGAAGCGATCTTCTTACCCTTAGCGTCAGTCACCGTGACTGCCGGCTTCTTGACCTTGCCGTCGTAGGTGTAAAGCGTCGCCGCCAGCTTGACCTTTAACGTGCTGATGGATATGCGCGGGAGGACGGTCGCGGCCTTGTATGCGACTATTGCGTAATCGACAGTGCTTCTCGCTGCGACAATTACAGTGCCTTCCTTGGTCGCCGTGAGCAGTCCGTTTTCGTCTATCGCCGCCTCGCCCGTGAAGTTGACGACGCTCCATGTGACGCTGTTTTCCGCGTCGATGGGGGTCGTGGTGACGATGTACTGCGCCGTGCTGCCCGCGATAACGGAGTATTCGCCCTCTATCGCGATGGCGCTCAACGGCTCGTCGACCTCTATCTCAACGCTCGCCTTGACCGCGGGGTCGAGTACGCTCGTGGCGGTTATTGTCGCCTTGCCTGCGCCGACCGCGGTGACCTGGCCGGACTTGCTTACGTTTAATACGTCGGTGTTGCCGGACGTCCAGATGACGGACTTATCGGACGCATCCTCGGGCAGGACGATCGCGGTGAGGTCGAGCTGTTCGCCTATCTTCATGGAGCTCTTTGCGCCCTTTATCTCGACGGATGCGACGAGCTTTTTGACCGTTACGTTAAACTTCGCGGTGAGGCCGCCGTCCATCGTCTTTACGGTTATGACGGCGCTGCCTTCCTTTAAGCCGGTCACGACGCCGTCCTTATCGACTGCTGCGACTTCCTCATCGGAAGAAGTGTAGGTCACGTCCTTCATCGTCGCATCGGCGGGGGTGATGATGGGCTTAATGGTCACGCTTGCGCCCACGCCTATCTGGGCGGAATCCTTTTCCAGCGCAATGCCGGTCACGGAGGAGCCGAAGTCCTTGTTCATGAGGGGAACACGCACGTTGAAGAAGTTCTTGACGTAATCGATGTTCGCCTCGATGGTCTTACCCGTGTCCACGCCTCTTGAATCCTGCGAGAGGATGTCCCAAAGCGTGAAATTCATCCTTGCGGACGCTGCCAGCTCTGCGGCATAGCCTGTTATGCTCTTCAACCTTCCGTCGGCGGATGTCACGTTTTCGTCCTCGCTCATCACCACGGCAAGGTTGGGCAGGAATTCGTTGTTCCATACCTTTATGACGCTGTTATATACCTCGGGCTGTGAATATGCCTGTGCGAGGTAGCTCGGGAGCGCCTGATTCTGCCAGATCTTGCCGTTTCTCACGTACCATACCGTCGGGTCGGTCGTGTTGTAGCCGTATCTGTTGTCGTTGAAGTTGCCTATAGCTGCGTCAAAGTCCCATGTCGGGTCGCAGTACATCATGCTGTCTGCGGAGAGGTCGCTGTCCTTGCAGAAGAAGAAGCTCGTGACCGCCGCGTCGATGTTTAACGCAAGCTCCTGGAGCAGATAGTGCCTTGCGAGGGAATCCACGTCGCAATATTCGCTATAATGCTTTCCTAAGTCGTTATAGCCCGTTTCGCTGTAAAGCGCGTCTTCAAAGTGCTGGAAGTAGTCCGCAATATAGTTGACCTGCGCCTTTGTGGCGTATTCCGGCTCCTTTACGACGACGCACTGACCTCTGTTCGTGACGAAGCCGGAGATCTCCTCGGCGTATCTGTCCTGGAAGTCGAATTCAAGGATGAATCCGCCCGTGATATCCTCGGGGTCGTTCGGTATATCGACGTACTTTCTCGCGCCGGGATTGGTGCTGCGGTCGCCTGCGAGAGGGCACTTCTCGATGTCTATATCGGGATTGGCCTCCTCCGTGCGGTCCTGCATATTTTCGATATTGACCTTTGTCTCCTCAATATCCACCTTTTCGGTGAGCAGGTAGTTTCCGTTGTATTCGCCGTTGAAGTATACGTCCACCGTCTTGCAGTCATGTGAGCGAATGCCCACCTCTGCCGCGAGGTCGTACATTATGGAGTTTCTTATGAGAGACTGATCGTAGTAGTTTGCGAGAATGCTCCACTTCTTGCTCTTACCGAGACCAAAGAGGTTGGTCTTTTTGGCGAGCTTAAGGTTATATGGCTTTTTCTCACATGTCCATGTGCTGTTGCCTCTGCCCTTTATCTGGTCAAGAGTGTTGTCATATTCGACCTTACCGTCCGCGTCCACTATTACGGTATATCCGCTTTCCTTGTTGCCCTTCTTGGCGTTGATATAATCCATATTGCCCGATTTGGTGTTTATGAACACTGCGGGTATGTTTTCAGACTGCATCGCGATTACGGTATATGTGTTGGAGCAGGCCGTCAGGGTGTGCTCCTTGCCGTCTGCGAGCGCCGCGGTGGGTTCGCCGTTAACTATCTCGTTTCCGTCGAGCAGTGCGGTGGACGTTCCGTTGACATACAGCTTTAACGCGCTTATATCCGCACAGGCGGGCACGAACAGATAGTATTTCTCGCCAATCTTCTGCCACTTTATGAGGTCCGTCTGGCCGGATACCGTGGAGGCGTCGATGAACAATCCGCCGAAGAAGTCGGAATTGGTCGCGGCTAACTGCGCACCTGCGCCCGCCATGCATATCTGTGCGCTTATCGCGCTGTCCTTGTAATAGAATTTATCGAAATATACGTTTGAAATATCGCTCTTGTCGAAATATACGCTGCCGTCGAATTTGACGTAGAGCAGGTATTCACCCGCGGGCATTGCGCCGAAGTCCGCCGCTGCGAGGCCGCCTATGAACGGGGCCGTGCCGGAGGCGAGCATGTTCTTTTTGGATAACGCGGGGCTGCCCTTCCAGGTGTAAAGCGCGTATTCGAGGTCGCCCTTTGCCTTTGCGGCGGTGATGAGCGCGCTCTCGAAGTCGTCCGATGCGTTAAAGTGATAGTATATGCCGTTTGAAGCGTCCGTCTTATCCGCGGCGGAGGTATCCACCTCACCCTTTGCGAACAGCCTGTTCACGGAGTCGGCGCTATTGATCTCCTTTAAAACGAGGTCGTCAAACGCGACGATGTCCGTCACCGTGTCCGCGTCCTTTGAGACATGCGCCGCTAAGTTGACGGAGGTGTGGCTGCCGCTGTTGAAGCTGATGGAGAAATGCTCCCAGTTGGTCTTGCCGGCAGAGGTGTTCCATGCCGTGGCGTTATATCTTCCTGCATAAGCCGCCGCTATGGTCTGGTCTCCGTCTGTAACTATAACGCTGCCCGTGGCGGTCTTTGCGCCCTGAGCCGCATTGCCCGAAAGTATGCCCTTGTTCGCCCTAAGCATATAGCCGGAAAGAACGTAGCTCGTGTTCGCCTTTAAGGTGATTGCGTCATTAGCCGTCGCGGTCATCTCGCCCGAAGCGTCCGAGACGAGCGCGCTGTTCGCGGAGTAATATATAGAGGTAGAAACATTTCCGCCCGTGACCGTCCAGCCGTTTTTATCAAAGGAGGGGTCCGCGATGAGGTTATCACCCGCGCTCACCTTTTTAAAGCTGATGTTGTCTATGTATGAGTTGGATGCGTCTATCGTTCCGTTGGAGGGATCGTCGTAGTTTAGCTCGACGACTATTCTCAGCTCGACCGAGGTGCGCTCGCCCGAGAACCATATGCCCGCGGCGTGTTCCCAAACGCCCGCGCTCTTTGCGCGGAGCTGAAGCTCGCCGTCGATATCGCACATATCGACATAAAGCCAGTGGCCGTCCCGCTCTCTCATCATATCTGCAGAGTAGAGATACCACGTGTTTTTCTCGATGGGAACGGTTATTTGCTTGGTGTACATGTTGGTCGGGCCGATGTTCAGCGCCTTTTTGCCGGAGGCTGCAGTGCCCTCTACGCCATCGCCAAAGCCGCCCATGCCCTCGAAATCGCCGTTGGGGACGAGCTCGGTCGCGTCCATCGCCTTGTTCAAAGTGATGTCCTTTATGCAAAGCTCGTTCGTCACGGTGAGAGCGAGCTTTATTACGCCGTCCGCATCCACCGTGAACTGCGTGGAGAGCTGCGTGTAATCTGCGGAAGGGGTAAGCACGAGAGCTGCGCCGTTATCGGTGGTTATGCTGCCCGAGCCTTCGCCCTTCACGAGCGCGCTCAATGTAAAGACGTCGCCCGCCCTGCCGACAGTGCGCCCGAGCGCCATGGAGGTCTCCGCGCCTGCGTGTAAAATGATATCGTGATCCTGATTATCGAGCGTAAAGCCCTCGCCCAGCGCGAAGTCGTCGCCGTATATCGGCGCGGCCTCTGCGCTGACGGAAAGGGGCAATATGCCCAAAGTCATCATGATGGCCAGAACTATTGAAAGTATCCTGACCTTAGTGCTTGTGCTTTTCATCTTTCGTCCTTTCGCTTATAAGTGTTTTTTGTATTCGATCATATGCATAAAAGCATTTATCTACATATACTATAATAATGCACATATATAATGAATATATCATGAGAAAGGAGTACAGTCAACAACTTATGTCGCAAATATAAACATTAACCGCGCATTCGATGAAAAAAGAAGAGACAAAGAGGGCAAAATGTTGCGCATAATATTTAAAACGGTTACAATGCTAATTTTTTCACAATGCGGGAAATGAGAAAAAAGAATTATAAAAAAAGCAATTTTTCAGTTGAAAAAATCTTTATACCATGTTAACATATAATAAGACAATAGGTATGTATTGTTTTTGACCATTTTTTAACATGGTCAAATGTTGAAACAAAATAAAGAAAGGAACAAAGAAAAATGAAAAACAAGTTGTTTTCTCGTATTTCCGCAGTGCTTCTCGCAGCAATGCTCTGCCTGACTGTATTTGGCGGATTTACGACAGCGCTTGCGGCGGATGACGGCGAGGTAGTTAACCTTGTAGTGGATGGCTCTTTTGAAGACGGCACTTGGGGCGCGGATGCTTGCGAGAGGGAGACCACCATCGTCCAGGACGGCGAAGCTTCCTTGAAGCATCCCGCAGGCAATCCCGCAATTAAAATCGCTGCTCAGCAGATAGCGGTAGAGCCTAATACGGAGTACACCCTTACAGGATGGATCTACAGAGAGAACGGAGAAGGTTGGGCATACCTTGATTTCAACGACATCCCGGGCGAGCTCGAGCTGGACAGAGGCATGACCACCGCCAGCGAGTGGGTTGAGGTTTCCGGCGTATGGAACAGCGGCGACAACACGAGCATATGGCTGCGTGCTGTTACCGAGAACTGCACCGGTGCGGTATACTTCGACAATATCTCCCTCGTTAAGAACTCCGGCGATGAGCCCGGTGGCGAGGACGAGAACCTCTGGCCGGACGGCGACGGCGATTTCGAGGGCGGCGCAACCTCTTATGGTTCGATTGGTTCGTTCAGCGTTATAACCGACCCTGACAATGCGGACAATCACGTTCTTTACGGCAATGCAGCAGGTCTCACCTTATACAGACTTCCCGCATTCGCAGTCAAGCCCGCTACGGAGTACATGCTCTCCTGCAAGGCTAAGGTAAACTTCGATTATACGGAGTATAACAAGACGGCTTCCGCAAGAAGACGTGCATGGATCGACCTCTTTAAGGATGGCTCCAACGACGTTCCCTCCAACACGCTTGCGGAGATATCTCTCGATACCACAAAGGACAACGGCTGGGAGAATTTTGAAGTAAGATTTACCACCGGCGACACTCAGTACAGCTCCTTTGCGAGAATAGTATCTGAGAACATGCAGGACGGCGACCAGGTTTGGTTCGACGACATCAAGCTCATCGAGGTCAAGAGCGACGAGCCTGTTCTTCCCGATGCAGAGTATGCTGATGACAACGATAATACCGTAACCGACCCCTCTGTCGATTGGGTGCAGATAAATAATACCCATAAAGATATTGAAAATTCAACAGACAACACTTATAACCCCAACGAGCCTGCGGGCTACTTGAACAATGATACGACGAAGATCAACGGTTCCCTTGAATTCACCTTCACCGGTACCAAGATTAGAGTATACGCCCCTAAGAGCCTTGACTTAGGTGTTATGAACATCTACCTCGACGATGATCCGGTCGTTGAAGTTGATACCTATGCAGACTCATGGATCAAGCCCTTAGAAGGCGGCCCCGTTTGGGAGAGTGCAGACTTAGAGCCGGGCGCGCATACCATCAGGCTTGAAAAGGCTAACAAGAAGATCGGCGGCGCGGACAATCCGTCTTGGGCAAACGCCGTTGACGTATATCTTGACTTCTTTGAAATCAAGCCTTTAACCACCAACATCATTGTTGAGGGCGAAAGCACTGTTCAGGCAGGCCTCACGACGCAGCTTTCCGCTACTATCTATCCTGATTACGCGAAGAGCGAGCTCATCTGGAAGTCCTCAGACGAAACGATCGCTACGGTCGATAACACCGGCCTCGTCAGCGGCGAAGCTCAGGGCGACGTAGTCATCACTGCATATGCCACGGATGGCTCCAGAGTTATAAGAAGATTCAACCTCCATGTTGACCCCGCAGCGGGCGACATCAAGAAGGTTACGAATATCGACCTTGCGGCTGACAAGACCGAGGTCGAGCTCATCACCGGCGAAAAGATCAACATCACCGCGACGGTAACCCCCGCGGATGCGACCAACCCGACATTAGTTTGGGCGTCTCAGAACCCCACAGTGGCGACGGTAGTTGACGGCGTAGTCACCCCCGTCGGCGTAGGCACGGCAACTATAACCGCGACCGCACAGGACGGCTCCGGCGTTGTCGGCTCCATCGACATCAACGTAGTAGACAACTCCATCGAAGTCAACAACGGCTGCGACATGGAGAGAGTCTCCGCGGGCTGCAACCAGCACAACGATGAAAGCTACGTGGGCTGGTCCGTAAACCAAGAGCCCTACTTAAACAATGATTCCACCAAGGTTCCCTCTAAGGGCGAATGGGTAGAGTTCGAGTTCTGCGGCACCTTCCTTCAGGTCATCTCCACGATAAACTCTGACCTTGGAACTGCGGATGTTTATGTGGATGGCGTGCTTCAGGATGAGCAGATGAACTGCCGCAACCCCCAGGGCTACACGAGACAGATCGTATGGCAGGGCTCCTTTGCACCCGGCTTACACACGGTAAGATTCGTTTGCGACGAAGGCTATTTCGTAATCGACAGCTATAAGTACATCGCTTCCGAGCCTGTACACGCTACCAACATCACCGTTACCGGCGATAAGAAGGTCGGCGTTGGCTTCAAGACTCAGCTCACTGCTGCGTTAGCTCCCGAGGATGCTACTTATAAGACCATCGAGTGGTCCACCTCCAATAAGAACATCGCTACCGTAAACTCCAACGGCGTTGTAACGGGCGTTGCCGCCGGCGAAGTTACCATAACCGCGACTGCTAAGCATGACCCGACGGTCAAGGCTGAGCACAAGATGCACGTTGAGCTGCCCATACCGTTCATCAACTATGACCTCGGCAACGGCACGTTCCCGACAGACCTTTCCGGCTGGGATCTCCAGGGCGATAAAGCTGTATGGGACGGTGAAGTTTCCAAGGATGCTGACGGCACGGGCTCCATGAAGCTCACGAACATCACGGGCTATTGCGCTCCTTACTTCCGCTTCAAGGATGGTCACGACATCGACCTCGAAGTAGGCGAGAGATACAGAGTTTCCTTCTGGTATAAGGCTGACGAAGGCACGAGCGACATTCAGGTAGACTTCTGCGAGCACTCCAAGTGCGAGGATGAAGTGCTTGAGGGCAACCCCGGCGTAAAGGGCGAGTGGACGAAGATTGACTACTACTTCACCCCCACCGTGATCGATGCACCCTGCTTCAGAATCTACATTGCGGCGGCTCCCTTTGCGGATGGCTCTATCTGGATTGATAACGTAACCTTCACAAAGGTGAACGCACAGTACACCCCCATCTCTGAGATCAAGGTTCTTCCCGCTGACCAGACGATGTGGTCGGATGAGACGCTCAAGATGACCGCGGTAGTTGGTCCTGAAGATGCGGCTTATCCCGTATACACCTGGGGTATCTCCGACACCGATATCGCTACCATAAGCGAGGACGGCATCGTGACCCCCGTTAAGGCCGGCAAGGTCACCGTTTATGCGTATGCACAGGACGGCACCGGCGTAGTTGGTTCCACCACGCTCACCATCGAGCAGAAGGGCATCGAGGTCACCGACATCGAGATCACCGCTCCTAAGGAAATGCTCGTCGGTCAGGAAGCTATCCTCACCGCGAAGGTCCTCCCCGAGGATGCAGCAGAGCAGGGCGTAACCTGGCAGATCATCAGCGGCAAGGCTTATGCGACGATTGACGCTAACGGCAAGCTCGTTGCTAAGTTCCCCGGCACTATAAAGGTATCCGCGACGGCTCAGGACGTTTCCGCGACCATGGCTGTTGCTACGATAACCATCAAGGAGATCAAGGCGACCAACGTATTCACCGATCCTACGGAAATGACGCTTACCTATGGCAAGTCCGCGAAGATCGCTGCAATCGTTCTTCCCATAGACGCTTCCTTCAAGGAGCTTGATTGGACGTCCTCCAATGCATCCGTTGCATCGGTTGATCAGGATGGCGTTGTGACCGCGCTCGCAGTTGGTAAGACCGTTATCACCGCGCAGACGATCCACGGCGTAAAGGCTGAGATCCCCGTGACCGTAAAGCCCGCTTCTATAAGCACGTTAAAGATCAAGCTCGCTGCTACGCTCTACACCTATGACGGCAAGGTCAAGAAGCCCGCTGTTACGGTAACTGACGCTGACGGCAACAAGATCTCCACGGCGAACTACACCGTCAAGTATGCATCCGGCAGGAAGGTTCCCGGCACGTACACCGTAAAGGTTACGATGAAGGGCAACTACACCGGTTCTAAGACGCTCATGTTCTCCATCCGCGGCAAGAAGATGGCAGTCTCCAAGCTCACCGCTCTCTCCAAGGGCTTCAAGGCAACCTGGAAGAAGCAGAGCTACGTGACCGGCTATCAGGTACAGTACTCCACGAGCTCCAAGTTCACGACCAAGACGACCAAGACGGTCAAGATCGCGAACTACAAGACGGTTTCCAAGACCGTTACCAAGCTCAAGGGCAACACCAAGTACTATGTCCGCGTAAGAAGCTACAAGACCACCAAGATCAGCGGCAAGAGCTACAACGTTTACTCCGCATGGTCCAAGGCGAAGGCCGTCAAGACCAAGAGATAAGGTCTTAAAGACTAACATACTGAACTGATGATAAATGAGGCTCTCCTCTTAATTGAGGGGAGCTTTTTTATATCTGAGTGAAAATGGGTGAATATTGTGTAAAAGTGCTTTTTGTGGTAAAATTAAATGATACCGAAAAAGGAGCATTAACTTGTTTTTAAAGCGAATAGAGATAAACGGCTTCAAGTCGTTTGCAAATAAAACGGAGATTCTCTTAAATAATAAAATAACGGGTATAGTCGGCCCGAACGGGAGCGGAAAGAGCAACATCGCGGACGCCATCCGCTGGGTATTGGGCGAGCAGAGCAGCAAAAATTTGCGCGGAAACAAGATGGAGGACGTCATTTTCAACGGGACGCAAAGCCGCGCGAAAAAGCCGTTTTGCGAGGTCTCGCTCATATTTGATAACGAGGACGGCAGGATATCCTCCGAATACAGCGAGATAATCATAACCCGCCGCATGTATAGAAACGGCGAAAGTGAATATAAGCTAAATAACTCAAACGTCCGCTTGAAGGATATTATCGACATAACACGCGATACGGGCATAGGAAAAGAGGGCTATTCGATAATCGGACAGGGAAAAATCGACGAAATACTGTCCTCAAAGCCCGTTCAGCGCAGGCACGTCTTTGAAGAAGCGGCGGGCATTATGAAGTATAGGGCGCGCAAGGAAGAGGCGGAGAAAAAGCTCGAAAAGACGAATGAAAATCTGGTGAGAGTCGAGGACATATTGGCGGAGTTGAACTCCCGCCTTGAGCCGTTAAAGGAGCAGGCGGAGCGCACGCGCGAGTACCTCAATCTCTTTGACAGACAGCGCGCGCTGGACGCGAACATCTATCTCATCAATGAAAGGAAGTTTTCAGAGAGGACGAATAAGCTGTCCGTCGAGATAAGCCAGACCGAGGCGGAAATCAACAGAATTTCGCGCGAATTCGGCGAGGTCGCGGACGTGTCCGATGAACTCAACAAGCAGCTCGACGAGGCCATGGAGCGCGAAAATTCGCTGAATGAGCAGTCTGCCGAGTTGGGCGGCTCTATCGAAAGGCTGAACGGCGAGGCGAACCTCATCAAGGAGAGGATCGCGAACATCGAGACGCAGATGCGATCCATGAACGAGGAGATAGAGTCGCTCACGGCGTCGATAAGCGAGGTCGACGAGGGAATAGAAAGTAAACAGGGCCTTTTCGACGAGCTTAACGAGGAAATAGCAATTTGCGACGCGGGCATAGCCAACATTGAGGAAAAAAGGCAGGGGCTGATATCCCTTAGCGAGGGCCACTCTAAAAAAATATCCGACGCAAAGACCAGGCAGCTCGACATAATGGGTCAGCTATCCTCGAGAAACAGCGAATTTGCGAGGATTAATGCTGAAAAAGAGGGAGCGCAGGGACGCGCGCAGGAGCTTAAAGATAGGCTGGAGCGCACGAAAGCGGATTGCGCCGCGAGAAGAAAGCTGATTGAAAAGGCAAACGAGCGCGTGAAGGGCTATTCTGCCGAAAAGCTTGCAGTTTCCGCAAAGATAAACGAGAGCAACATGCTCGTCGTGAAAAATAAAGAGGCGGAGAAAGCCATCGAGGAAAAGCTGTCCGCGGAGCAGGGCAAGCTCACGGACGCCCAGGGCAGATTGCGCCTGATGAACGACCTGAAAAGCGAATACGACGGCTATAACGACAGCGTCAGGAACCTGATGAAGTCCATAAAAAACCGCCCGGAGCTGAAAAACAGGGTCATTGGCACAATCGCGGAGCTTATAACCGTCCCCAAGGAATACGAGACGGCGATAGAGACGTTTTTAGGGGCGCAGCTTCAAAACATAGTCGTTCGCGATGAATATGACGCAAAGGCGCTCATCGAGCATCTGCGCCGCGAAAAGCTGGGAAGAATAACGTTTTTACCGGTAAACGCGCTTAAGGTGACGGGGTTTTCGAATAAGGAGCTTGAAAAGTTAAACGCCTGCGACGGCTTTATCGCACCCGCGCATGAGGTCTTGAGCTATGACGAATCCGTCGCGCCCGCGATAGAATTCGTATTGTCCAAGACCGCGCTCACCCGCGATCTGGACAGCTCGATAAAGATAATGCGAGAGCTGGAGCAATCCATAAAGACGGTCACGCTGTTGGGAGACGTCACCCGACCGGGCGGCGTGATGACGGGCGGAAGCGTCAACAAGAGGAACTTCGGCCTGCTTTCGCGCGACAGGATAATGAACGAGTTGAGCGCAGGGATAGCGGATATGCAGAGCCGCATTGCCGATATAAAATCTCAGCTCGACCAAAAGCACGAGGAGACGGAGCGGCTTAATGAATCCATGAGGCAGGTCATGGAGCAGCTCAAAAATATCGATATATCGCTCGCGGAGGAGCGCGAGAGGATCGCGTCATACGTCTCCCTGTTAGAGGGGAGCGAGGCGACCGCGCGTTCACTCAAAAATCAGATAATCGCGATAGAAAATGAAGAAAGAACGCTGGATGAGGACCGCATCAAGATAGGCGAGCTTATAAAATACCTGGAAAATGCGTCAGAAAAGGTGATTATCGAGCTAAAAGAGCTGGAAACGGGCAGCGAGGACAACTCCAAGGAGATTTCCCGCCTGACCGAGGAGGTGGGCGATCTGCGCATAAGGCGCGCGGAGCTTTCCAAGGAAAAGCAGGCGCTTGAGGCGGAGCGTGGACGGCTTTTAGGCGAAAAGGAAAAGAGCATCGCCAAAATAGAGTCCAAAAAGCGCTCTATAGAGGGAATGAGCGGACAGAAATGCTCGCTAAATGAGGAACGACAAAATACCGAGGAAAGCATAATCGAAAAGAAGCAGGAGCTTGACGAGATAAAGGAGTCGCTCGCGCAGGTGGGCGAAAAGCGCAGGGAGCTTCGCGGGCAGGTCGTGGAAAGTCAGCGCGCGACCGCGGAGTTTCAGGAGCAGCGGACGATACTCATGGAGCGCAGGGTCAAGCTGGACGCACAGCTCGACAAGGTCAAAACCGCGCTGGAAAATGCGCAGAACAAGCTATGGGAGGACTATGAGCTGACCATGGCGAGCGCGCTTCAATATGAGATGGAGATAAGCTACACCGCCGCGACGAGAGAGGCGGAGGACGTCCGCGCGAGGATAAGGGAGCTCGGCCCCGTCAACCCCAAGGCGATCGAGGAATATCAGGAGGTCAGCGAAAGGGCGGCGGACATGACCACCCAGCGCGACGACCTCATCAAGGCGGAGGACGACTTAGCGAAGATAATCGACGAGCTTTTAAGCGGAATGAGATCGACTTTTGCGGAGCGTTTTGCGCAGATAAACGACCATTTTATGTCGATTTTCAAGGAGCTGTTCGGCGGAGGACGCGCGGAGCTGCGCTTTGAGGAGGGAGACATCCTCGAGGCGGGAATAGAGATCGCCGCGGAGCCGCCGGGGAAAAAATTGCAGCAGCTCTCGCTGTTATCGGGCGGTGAACGCGCGCTCACGGCGATAGCGCTGCTGTTCGCGATGATAAAGATAAACCCGTCGCCGGTATGTCTTTTGGACGAGATCGACGCGCCGCTCGACGAGGCGAACGCGGTGCGCTTTGCGCAATATCTCAAAAAGATCGAAAAGACGCAGTTTATGGTCATAACGCACAGAAAACCGACCATGTCGGCATGCAACGCGCTATACGGCGTGACCATGGAGGAACGCGGCGTTTCCCGCATGGTATCGGTACAAATAGACAAGAAACAGGAGGCATAGCATGGGCTTTTTTGAAAAATTAAAGCAGGGAATGACAAAGACGAGGGAAAATCTCTCCGGAAAGCTGAACAGCGTTTTCGCGGCGTTCACAAAGGTGGATGAGGAGCTTTTGGAGGAGTTGGAGGAGACGCTCATACTCTGCGACATGGGTTATTCGACAACGGAGCATATAATTGGCGAGCTGAGAAAGAGCATCAAGTTAAATAAGATAACCGACCCAAACGGCGTGCGGCAGGAGCTTGCGAGGATAATCGAGGAGCTTGTCAGCTTTGACCAGCCGGAGGAGCACTATCCGCGCGTGATTTTGGTCGTGGGCGTGAACGGCGTGGGCAAGACGACATCCATCGGCAAGATCGCGAATCAGTATAAAAAGGCGGGAAAGAGCGTGCTTCTGGCCGCGGCGGACACGTTCAGGGCGGCCGCGGCGGAGCAGCTCACCATCTGGGCGGAGCGCTGCAACGTTCCCATTATAAAATACGGCGAGGGCGCGGACCCCGCCGCGGTGGTATACGATGCGATGGATTCCGCGAAGCACAAGGGCTATGACGTGGTGATTTGCGACACGGCGGGCAGATTGCATAACAAAAAGAACCTCATGAACGAGCTTGAAAAGATAAACCGTGTGATATCGCGCGAATATCCCGAGGCAGAGCGCGAGACGCTCATGGTTTTGGACGCGACCACGGGGCAAAACGCGATAATTCAGGCGAAGGAGTTCGCGAGCGTGACCGGGCTTGACGGCATTATCCTCACCAAGCTGGACGGCACGGCGAAGGGCGGCGTCGTCTGCGCGATAAAGCAGGAGCTGGGGATCCCCGTGAAGTACATCGGCGTGGGCGAGGGCATAGACGACCTACAGCGCTTTGACGCAGCGGATTTCGCGCGCGCGCTTACGGAGCAGCAGTCATGAAAAAGCTTTTACTGATAATTTTTGCATTAATGCTTGTGCTGTGCGCAGCGTGCGCCATGGACACGCCCGTCGAGCGCAGCGGGCTTAAATACGACGAGGTCTGCGAGTGGACAAAGCGGGAGTGGAGCGCGGCGAACGAGGCCGAGCGCATAGAGGCGCTTTATCTGATGATAGACGAGAACAACGACAAGGTGGACGCGGGGACGTCCGCGCAGGTTTCGCTCGAGGGCTTTAACAAGGCGTTTTCCGCCGCGTCGGAGGACACGACTCTAAAGCAGATTTTTGACGCGAGCTCGCCCGACGAGGTGACATATGACGCAAAAGACGAAAAAAAGTGAAGTAAGCTATTGACTAATATTATAAATTATTATATAATATTGAAGCTGGCTTAAATAGGGGTATGATGTAATGGTAACATGACGGTCTCCAAAACCGTTCTTGAGAGTTCGAGTCTTTCTACCCCTGCCAAAAACCGACAAATCTCGTTTAGAGGTTTGTCGGTTTTTACTTATTCACTTTTCACTAAAAATCGGTCGTTTTTTGGAAAGTAATAAGTAATAGTGATGAGTGAAGAAGTGAAAGTTGTATAATAAAAGTGAACGCAGCGGAGAATGAAAGTGTTTCGCCGTTTTTATATTTAAAAATCGTGAGAGTTTTGTGGCGTGCACAAAAGCAAAATGGAATTCATTGCAATGTGCGGGGGGATTTTGCTATACAGTTCGTTGCAAAAAAGTAGTGAAGAGTGAAAAGTGAAGAGTTAAAAAGTAAAATGGGCAAATATCATTAGATATTTGCCCATTTTGGCGGAGAAGGTGGGATTCCCCCTCGCTTTAATAGCGCTCGGGGTCGGGCATGTCTTCTTTATCTGCCACTGGCAGCGAAGACGGCAGAAAAAACTTGCGAATCCCGTAAAAGGGTATCCGCCAACAAAAAAGCACCCTTGCGGGTACTTTTTCAGCCATTGCATACCACATTCCCATATTTCGTGCAAGAAAAAATCGCCCTTCACAAACGTGATGAGCGATATTCGGTGTCGCCGTGCGACTGGCGGAGAAGGTGGGATTCGAACCCACGGTACCTTGCGATATCACTGGTTTTCAAGACCAGCTCCTTAAACCACTCGGACACCTCTCCATATTCATGTTGACCTACTGATTATATAATATTGGGGGCAAAAAGTCAACGCCCATTTATGTCGAGAAATCAGTTAAACGGGCGTTGATATTTTTTCTTGTTATTTATCCCCCGTCGAGCCGAAACCGCCCGCGCCGCGTTCGGTATCGGAAAGCGCGCCGTCCTCGACGTAATCCACCTTTAAGAAGGGGGTTATCACGAGCTGAGCAATGCGCTCAAAGGGCTCGATGGTCTGGGATTCGCCGCTGTGGTTATGCAGCGCGACCATGACCTCGCCGCGGTAATCGCTGTCCACCACGCCCACCTTGTTTGCGGGGGCGAGGCCCTTTTTCGTCGCGAGACCGCTGCGCGCGTATATCAATCCGGCGTAGCCCACGGGTATCTCCATGGCGAGACCGGTGTGTATGAGCACGGTCTGATTCGGCTCGATGGTCGTAGGCTCGTTCAAAAGCGCGTAAAGATCCGCGCCGGCGGAGAACTCACTGCCGTAATGGGGCAGCATGGCTTTTTCGTCTAACTTAGTTATCTTTATCTTCTGCATTGCTCATCTCCTGATTTTTTTCACCCTCCCAAAGCACTATCTCACCGGATGAAAGTGTATTTTGAAGGTCGATTATGCGCTGATTAGCGCTTCCCTTAAAGCGCAGATTGGGGCTTTTTAAGCTCTCGTCAAATCGCCCGTCCACAAGGAAGTCTATGCATTTAAACAGCTCGTCTATCACGGGGTCATCCCGCCGCTGGTTGCAAAGCTCCTCAAAAGTATATCCCGAATAGCACCAGATGTCCTTTTGGGGGTAGACCTGCTTGACCCTCAGCAGCAGGGGGAGCAGCGCGGCGCGGTTGCGCGGATGCATGGGCTCGCCGCCCAGCAGCGTAAGCCCGCTTATATAAGAGGGGGAGAGCAGCTCGATTATCCTGTCCTCTATCGCCTTGTCGTAATCCTCGCCGTAGGAAAAATCCCACGCTTCGGAGTTAAAGCAGCCCTTGCAGTAGTGCTCACAGCCGGACACGAACAGCGACACCCTCACGCCGACGCCGTTTGCGACGTCGCATTTTTTAATCTTAGCGTATTTCATTTTTATAGACGTCTATGGCGTTTACAGGTGAAGCACCCTCGCCTTTATCTCCTTAGTCTTGCCCACGTTCCAGAAGTTCTCGCCCAAATATCCGCAGGTGCGCCTGGTTACGGTCATCTTCGCCTGATCCTTGTTGTGGCAGTTGGGACATTCCCACTCAAAGTCGTCATTTATGAGAATCTCGCCGTCAAAGCCGCATACGTGGCAGTAGTCGCTCTTGGTGTTGAACTCGGCATACTGAATGTTGTCGTATATGAAGCGAACGACGTCCTCAAGCGCCTTTAAGTTGTGGCGCATGTTGGGAATTTCAACATAGCTTATCGCTCCGCCTGAGCTTATGGGCTGGAACTGGCTTTCGAACTTGAACTTTGAAAATGCGTCGATCTCCTCACGCACGTCCACGTGATAGGAATTAGTGTAATAGCCCTTGTCCGTGACGTCCGGGATAGAGCCGAATTTTTCCTTGTCGATGCGCGCAAAGCGATAGCACAGCGACTCTGCGGGAGTGCCGTAAAGGCCGAACCCGAGGCCCGTCTCCTCTTTCCACTTGTCGCAGGCCGCCCTCATGCGCTTCATTACGCGCACGGCGAATTCCTCACCGACCGGGTCGGTATGAGACACGCCCTTCATGAGCTTTGTCGTCTCGTAAAGGCCTATATATCCTAAAGACAGCGTGGAATAGCCGTCCATGAGGTACTTGTCGATGGGCTCGCCCTTGCCTAAACGGGCGATAGCGCCGTACTGCCAATGCACGGGGGAGACGTCGGAAAGCACGCCCTTTAACGCCCTGTGACGGCACATCAGCGCCTCATAGCAGAGCTGAAGTCGCTCGTCCATGAGCTTCCAGAATTTATCCTCATCGCCCGCCGCCAGAATGCCTATCTGGGGGAGGTTTAACGAGACGACGCCCTGGTTAAAGCGTCCCTCGAACTTGTAGTTACCGTTTTCGTCCTTCCAGGGGGAGAGGAAGCTGCGGCAGCCCATGCAGGAGAACACGTTGCCCTCGTAATTCTCGCGCATCTTCTTGGCGGAGATGTAGTCGGGGTACATCCTCTTTGCGGAGCACTTCACCGCGAGACGGGTCAGGTAGTCGTACTTTCCGCCTTTAAGACAGTTATGTTCGTCGAGGACGTATATGAGCTTGGGGAACGCGGGCGTGACGTAAACGCCCTTTTCGTTCTTTATGCCCTCTAATCTTTGGCGCAGAATCTCCTCGATTATCATCGCGTTTTCGTCGATGTATTCATCGCCCTCGGTGAGGTTCAAAAACAGCGTGACAAAGGGGGATTGACCGTTTGTGGTCATGAGGGTGTTTATCTGATACTGTATCGTCTGAACGCCCGCCTTTAGCTCATCCCTTAAACGGACGTTGACGAGCTCGGTTCGTGTCTCCTCGGATAATCTGTCGCCAAATTTTTCAATGTATTCCTTGGTGTATTTATCTCTGCTCTTGCGCAGATATTTGCCGAGATGGCGAATATCCACGGACTGTCCGCCGTACTGCGAGGAGGCGACGGAGGATATGATCTGCGTCATTACGGTACATGCGACGTGGAAGGACTTGGGGCTTTCGATGAGCTTTCCGTTCATGACTGTGCCGTTATCCAGCATATCGCCTATGTTTATGAGACAGCAGTTGAAAATGGGCTGGAGGAAGTAATCCGCATCATGAAAATGCAGTATGCCCTCGTCATGCGCCTTTGATATCTTTTCGGGCAGGAGTATCCTGCGCGTAAGATCCTTTGAGACCTCGCCCGCGATAAGGTCCCTTTGAGTCGCGGCGACCTTCGCGTTCTTGTTGGAGTTTTCCTCCATAACGTCCTTATTTGAGTTCTTTATGAGGCTCAATATGGATTCGTCCGTGGTATTCGCCCGTCTTACAAGTGCGCGCGAATAGCGATAGATGATATACGTCTTTGCGAGGACGAATTTATCTAACGCCATGAGCTCCGTCTCGATGATATCCTGAATATCCTCGACGAGCATTCTCTTACACTTGCGTTTTTCAATAAGACGCACTATATTTTCAATCTGTTCTTCTGTAACTTTTTCCTCCGGCTCGACCTCGTTATTCGCCTTTTGAATGGCGATGATGATCTTGTCGCGATTATAGGGAACGGTGCTGCCGTCCCTTTTGATGACGTGCTTAAGTTCCATGGTTATGTGCCTCTTCCCTTCTGAAGTCCCAGACTGCCTAAAATACCTGCCCTTCCGCCGGCGTCGCAGCAAACGTGATTGTCATGCAACCGCATAAATGCGATTGCAATGACTAATAACGTTGCTACTCCTTTATCCCAAAAAGGCTCGCTCACGCTACCACCTTTTCGGGAGCCTTTTTTCGACTCAGCTCGGCGGCGTACTATTATGTACAGCCTTCTCGCTTCGCTTGAAAAATAACGAAAAATCAGGCATTTTAGACAGTCAACATTATAGTCTTTTTGTTAATTTCTCTTTTCCCGAGAAAACAATTTTCGATGCATCTCGGTCAATGCCCGCGCCCGCGTTTATAAAAGGGCGCGCAA
Organism: uncultured Christensenellaceae bacterium; assembly: GCA_934373295.1. Taxonomy (GTDB): domain Bacteria; phylum Bacillota; class Clostridia; order Christensenellales; family Christensenellaceae; genus HGM11616. The sequence continues at coordinate 19,288 of CAKROK010000018.1, forward strand.
AGCCTCTAAGACAATAATACTACCAAATATAGGGTTCGTCAAGTGCAAATAGCGTATTTTGTGTCTTGAACACATGATAAAACACTATATATTGTATACGCTGTCAATGCATATATTCGTGAAAAAGTTGTATCGGATGAATATGACGACCGTGTTTAGCGCAAAATTAGAATGTACGGTCTATTATTTATACAATTTTGAAAGGGAGGAAGGGCTTTGGAAAATCTCTGCCTATACAAGATAGAGGACGACGGGCGCGCGCATTCCGCGGTGGTCGTGGCATGGGAGGAGGGCGTCAAAAGCGCATACTCCGTCGCAAAGAAGCTGCACGGCGACGGGCGGGAGCTGGATGTGATACTCGGCTTTTCGGATGCATCGCACGTGGAGATGGAGTGCGAATACGCGGCGATAGCGGACAGACTATACGTATTCACGCCGAACGGTAGCTTTGGCGCATGTGCGGTGGCGGAGCAGGCGATATTCGACATGCTGGAGGACGAGGATGACCGCCCGCAGGAGATATACGTATATTGTCCGCAGGACATGAGCAGGCGCATTCAGAGAATATTCATTTAATTTGCATAAGGGGGTATATCAATGAAAAAATATTGGACAGCTGCCGTATCAGCCATCATTTTGATTTTAGTAGGCATAGGGCTTGTGCTTGGAGATAGGGAAATGTCGCAGGAGGACATCGAAAGGGAGCTTGCGCAGGGACGGTTTGCGCAGGGCGTGACGGTAAACGACATCGACATAAGCTCGATGAGCATGGAGCAGGCGCGTGAGGCGGTCAAAAAAGCGGAGTGGGAGCTCGCGCAGGACACGGTCATGTATATTAAGGTAGGGGAGCGGGAATATCGGCTTTCCGGCGATGACTTTGACATAAGCTATGACACGGATGAGGTGTTAAAACAGGCGATGCTCGCGGGAAAGGGCGGGAACGCCTTTGAACGGGCAACGGGGAAAAACGACGATAACATGAGCTTTTTTATAGAAAAGCGCGTCAACGGGACGGCGAACGATGCGGCGCTAAAGGAGCTTATAGAGCAGGAAAGCAAAAATCCCAAGGATGCCTCCGCACAGTTCACGCCAAACAGCAGCACGCACATGACCTATACGGGCAGTGAAGAAGGCGTGAGCATCGATCTTGATGAGCTTAAAAAAGCGGTGGACGAGGCGATAGACGACGGCAAACTGACCGTTGAAGCGCCCGCGCAGCTCACCCAACCCAAGGTCACGACGGATGAGATAAAGCAAAAGATAGTCAGGAGGGCGTATTTTGAGACGTCCTATGCGCAATATCCCTATAACGACGCGGACAGAGTATCGAACATCAAAAAGTGCGTCGCGATAATAAACTCAAAGAAGCTGACGCTCGCGCCCGGTCAGAGCATGAGCTTAAACGACGTACTCGGCCCGCGCACAGAGGCGGGCGGATGGAAGCTCGCGCCCGGATACGTCTCCGGACGGAGCGAGGATCAGGCGGGCGGAGGAGTATGCCAGATATCCTCCACGTTATACTGCGCCGCGCTGAAGGCGGATCTCACGATAGTCAACAGGAAGAACCACACCATCCCCGTGGGGTACGTAAATCAGGGGCTGGACGCGACGATATCCACGGGCGGCCCCGACCTCGTGATAAGAAACGACACGGGGGAGAATATCTACATATGCTGCGGACTTTCCGGAAAGCAGAGTGTGTATTTTGAGGTGTACGGCGCGCCGTTTGAGGGGTTCACCAAGATCGCGCTGACGTCAAAGAAGGTGCGGGACATCCAGCCGGAGTCGGACATAGTGTATACGTACACAGACGAGCTGAAAAGCGGACAGGAGGAGATATACGTAAAGCGGCGCAACGGCAGCGAGTATGCCGCATACGCGAGCTACTATGACGCAGACAAGCTCGTGAAGCAAAAGAAGCTATCGAGATCCGTTTATCCTGCGTACAGCGGGGAGGTCAGGGTTGGGAGATAAGGGGGAAATAAATCATCTCTTTTGGCGCGGTAAACCGCCAAAAGAGATGATTTATACGCAAGTCATACGCCTTGCTCTGCGAAGATAAAGCGAGCTTGTCGATGACGTGCGGCGCAGCTTTCAAGCGCGAAACGGCATTCGCCGTTTCGCGCTTGAAAGTAGCTCGCGTACGCGAGCTTAGTTTTTGCGCGCCATCCGCAGGATGGCGCGCAAAAACCTGCGCCGCATATGTACGTGTGAGATGAATCTTTTAGGTGGTAGCGCAGCGGCATAACGACGTGGGTTTTAAGACGAAGCTTTGCGGAGCAAAGCAACCTATTATATAAATTACGCGAGTATTCTCTCTTTTAAACTCAAGCGCGCAAACCCCTCTCCTCCCACAACACTCCCCCCTAATAAAAAAGCACAAAAAACCGCCCTGTAAGCATACAAAGCGGTTTATTTTTATAGCTCAATCCTCAAAGACGTCTTTAACGAGCTTGAGGTTGTCGATTATGGGCAAATGCTGGGGGCAGTGCTCCTCGCATTGACCGCACTCTATGCAGTCGGAGGGCTTGCCGCGCTTGAGGGCGATGTTTGAGAAGGTCACGGTGTGCGTGGCCAGCTTGCCGAATTGCTTTTGGTTGTTGAACAGCGCGAAGTATTCGGGTATCGCGATGTTTTCGGGGCAGCCGTCGATGCAGTATTTGCAGGCGGTGCAGGGGATAGCTATGCTTGCGCGGATAATCCCCACGACATCGTCTATAACGGCGTATTCGTCCGGCGTGAGCGGCTTAAAATCGGTCATATAGCTCATGTTGTCTTCGAGCTGCTCGGGTGTGGACATTCCGGAAAGCACGCCCTTCACGTTTTCAAGAGACGCGGCGAAGCGTATGCCCCAGGACGCTGCGGACATGTCGGGAGAGTGCTTTTTCAAAAGCTCCTCTGCCTTTTCGGGGAGATTCGCAAGCGCGCCGCCCTTTAACGGCTCCATGACCATGACCTCCACGCCGTGAGCCACGCATACGTCATAGCACGCCTTTGACTGTATCCCCGCGTCCTCCCAGTCTATGTAGTTTAGCTGAAGCTGAACCAGCTCCGTTTCAGGGTGGTCGGTCAATATATGGTCGAGCGTGCTTGCGTCGTCGTGATATGAAAAACCTATCTTTTTGATCTTTCCATCGCTCTTCATACGCGAAATAAACTCAAATCCGTGCATTTTTTGGACGTTTTCATATGTCGCCTTGCCGAGGGAGTGGAGCAGGTAGTTGTCAAAGTATTCGACCTTGCAGCGCTCGAGCTGTTCTGCAAATATTTTGGGATACTCCTGCGCGTCGTTTATCATGAATATGGGCATTTTTGTGGTTATCTCGAATGAGTCCCGCGGATATCTCTGCGCGACTAATTGACCGAACACGGATTCGCTCATGCCGCCGTGATAGACGTATGCTGTGTCGAAATAGGTAAAGCCCTGTGAGAGGTAGCGGTCTATCATGGCGCGCGTCGTGTCCATATCCACCTTGCTGTAGTCGTCCTTGTCCGTAAGGGGCAGGCGCATCAGCCCAAATGCAAGTTTTTTCATATTTCTTCCTCCTATTTCCTAATTTTTCATAGCGATTATTGCCAGTTTATCAATCCAAAATCGCCTTGAGATCGTCGCTTATCTGCTCGTCATTGTGCTTTTCGCTCTTGTCGGGACGCTTTTTGCGCAGAGATTTGACGTCCTTTAGGTCGAATGTGCGCGCGTCGAACGAGCCGTCCGGCATGGGCAGCTTTACGCGGACGAGCTGCTTTAGGGCGTTGTTGGAAAGCACGGTGCCCTTGCCGTCCGGCGTCTTGACCTCGCTGCCCACCTTGGGCATTATGCTCGTGATCTCTTCGTAGTACTCATGCTCGTAGTTTAAGCAGCACATTAGACGTCCGCAAAGTCCGCTTATCTTTGTGGGGGAGAGGGATAAGCCCTGCTCCTTCGCCATCTTGATGGACACGGGCTGGAAGTCGCCCAAAAATACGGAGCAGCAGGCGGGGCGTCCGCACGGCCCCAGGCCGCCCACCATCTTCGCCTCGTCCCTCACGCCGATCTGCCTCAGCTCGATCCTCGTCTTAAATACGCCCGCGAGGTCCTTTACAAGCTCACGGAAATCTACGCGCCCGTCCGCGGTGAAGTAAAATACTATCTTGCTGCCGTCAAACGTGCATTCGACGTTTATCAGCTTCATGTCGAGCTTGTGCTTTTCTATTTTTTCAAGGCAGATGCGATATGCGTCCTTTTCGCGCTTTTCGATGTCGGATAGCTTGCGCCTGTCCTTTTCGCCCGCCTTGCCTATGACCTTCTTTAAGGGCTTTGTCAGCTCGCCCTCCTGTGCCGTGCGGTTTGCTATGACGACCTCGCCGTATTCCACGCCGCGCACCGTCTCGACTATCGCGCCGTCGCCCACGTTGAAGCGTGTACCGGACGGGTCAAAATAGTAAACCTTGCCCACGCGCTTAAAGCGCACACCTATTATTTCAGACATTTGTTTCTTACCTCCGTTATGTCAAACAGCATCGCCCTTATCGCCGCTTGGGTATTTATACCGGGCGAAAGGCGCTTTGCGTCAGCTGTCCTATTGATTATATCACATATTTTCATCAATCCCGCGTCTGTGACCAGCTTGGACAGCGCGGATGAGCTTTCCAGCCTCGCGGGCTCGTTTAAAAATTCGCCGTCGCCTGTGAGCGAATAGTAAAGCGCGTCCGAGAATATGTACCCCAGCGCCCTCAAAAACGCGAGCATATCGCAGGATAGCGCCTGCTCGCTCATCTTGTGGACGGATGGACGGCGAAATCTCGCGAGCATATCCGCTACAGTAAACGCGGCCTCCCGCGCATTTTTAAAGGAATCGTCCGATAACAGGCGCTCGGCCTCGGATGGACTCCCTCCGCACTGCGCCGCCGCGGCCAGCTCAAGCTCGCCCATGCCCAGCCTTTGGGAAATGACCCTGCGCGGTACGGGCGGTATGCGTATGGTGATGGAGCGCGAGCGAATTGTGGAAAGCAGCTTGTCCGGCGCGCTCGTCGTCAGGAGGAATATCACGCCCTCCGGCGGCTCCTCGATGGACTTTAAAAGGAAGTTCTGCGCGGCCTCGCCCATGTCGTGCGCACGGCGGATTATCACGCATTTATATCCGCCCTCATAGGATTTTTTGGCTATGAAATCCACGACGGGCGAAACGGCTTCCTTTTTGATAGTCCCTGTGCAGTCTATGTCGAGAATGTCGACGTGATTGTGGTCGAGGACCTTCCTGCATTCCGCGCATTTGCCGCAGCCTATGCCGTTGGCGCAGTATAGCCTCAGCATGAAGTCCTGTGCGGCGCGTTCGGCTTCGGCGTCCGCACCTGTGCAAAATATATACGACTGGGCGAGTTTTTTATAGTATGCGGCGCGATACAGCCGCAGCTCCTCCGCGCTCACCATGCCTGTAATATCCCTTCGAGCGCGTTTTTGACCTGCGCGCTCACCTCGTCGATGCTCCCAACGGCGTCTATCGTTATGAATCGCTCGGGTTCATCTTCTATTATGTGCTTATAGCCCGCGTAGACCATCTCATGAAACGCGGATTTTTCGCTCTCCATGCGGTCCTTTGCGCCGCGCGTGGTTATGCGCCGCTGGACCTGCTCGGGCGAAATATCGAAAAATAAGGTGTGGTCGGGCGTGCATTTTGTGAGCGCATAGCTGTTTATGGAGCGGATGAACTTTTCGCCCATGCCGCGTGCATAGCCCTGATACGCGACGGATGAATCGTAAAAGCGGTCGCTCAAAACGAGCGTGCCCTCTTTAAGCGCGGGGAGGATCACCTCGTTCACAAGCTGTGCGCGCGCCGCCGCGAAGAGCAGCGCCTCCGTCTCGTCCGTCATACCCGTGTTGAGCTTATCGAGCAAAAGACCGCGTATGCTCTCCGAAATGCGCGTGCCGCCCGGCTCACGCACGCAGATATAGCGCACGCCGCGCTCATCTAACAGCCTTTTAAAGTATTCGACCTGCGTCGTCTTGCCGCAGCCGTCTATTCCCTCAAATGTTATGAAAAGACCTCTTTTCATTTTTTTATTGAAATCTCCTAACAGCCAATTATACATAATAATTATAACCTAATATCGCGGGATTGTAAAACGAAAACAAAAATACTTTATAGAATGGGAAATTTATGGTATCATTATATAAAAGAAAAAAGAGGAATGAAAAAATGAAGGCAGAGACTTTTTCGGGATTGATGCTTTTCAGCAAGGAAAAGCTGCATTATCCATATAAATATCGACTGTATTTTATAGACCTCGCCACGGTGAACAGCGAGGAGCCGGAAATTCACCGCTTTTGCGTGCGTTCGGGCAAGCTCTTTGACCACATGCAGCTCGCGGGGGTATATGACCTGACCGCCAAAGGGCTGTTCATAACCGATTGCGTCATCACGGATACGGCGGATATCGACGACGATTTTTACCATTCTCTGCTGTATCTGCGTGACCTTATCTTCATGGATAAGCGGTCGGGAAAATACGTCGGCATAAACACGGACGCATACAACACGACGGATTATTATTGGAATTTTGACGAATATCGGCGGATATTGGACTATAAGCCGAGCAAAAAGACGAATATACTGTATATCGCCTATAAGCTCGTGATGTACCTGTTTACGATAGTTATCCCCGTGGGCCTATACGCGCTCGCGCTGTATGGGATATCCACGCTTCCGGCGGACGTCGCGGGCGCGTTCGTGCTGCCCTCCACGGCGATACTCTCGCTTCCCATGGTGTTGTGGATGATGAATTTCATCTTCATAATGGGGGAGACGGTCATGCTCATGCTGCCCGATATAAGCAGGTGCGCGGTCAAAAAATATGCGCTCAAATGGGCGGGTATGCGCAGGGACGGCGTTTTGGGCGAACGCACGAAAAAGGAGATCATACGAAATCTCATAATCAGCCTTTCGTGCATAGCGCTTTGCATATTGTTGAATCTGTTTATGTGATATGCAGATTTTATGAAATTTCATGTTGCAAAATATTCGCCGGTCGGTGTATAATGGGTTTTATAAAACGTTTGACATAGGCGAATAGGAATTAAAAGGTTTGATAATGGCGAGAAAAGCAGTAACTATAAAGGATATTTCTAAAATAATGGGCGTCTCCGTCTCCACGGTGACAAATGCGATGAACGGCGCGCCCAATGTGAGCGAGGAGTTAAGACAGGCGATAATAGCGAAGGCGAAGGAGCTGGGATATAAGCCCAACTTCCATGCGCGCGCGATGGTCAAAAACGGCATAAAGATCGCGGCAATAATGTCACAGCAGCCCGCGCAGTACATGGATATGGTCGTTAAGGGCATGAACGAGGAGGTCGGCCGTTTAAGCGACTATAAGGTCACGCTGAAAAAGTACATTTATCACGACAACATGGCGTCGCTGGAGGCTTGCGACTGCGTGAAGAGGATGATCGCGGACGGCGCGGACGGCGTTATTTTCGGCGCATCCTTCAATAAGGACGCATATATCGACATATTTGAGGACTACATCAGAAAGAGCAACATCCCCGTGATAGGCACGGACGAGGACATCGACCTGATACCCTACATCTGCATAATAAACAGCGATGCTAAGGTCATGGCGCAGCTCGTCGCGCAGTTTATCGCGATAAAATACGGCGCGGGCGCCAAGGTGGGTGTGATAACCACCAACTTTAAGCACGCCAACCACAAGCTGATAATAGACGTTTTCAGGGGAGAATGTGAGAAAAACGGCCTCGTCCTGCTGGATATTTTGGAGAATAACGACAACAGCGTGCGCACGTATGAGTGTACGCACAAGCTCATAACCGAGCATCCGGACATCGACGTCATCTATAAGACGTCGTTTGACTCCGTCTTTGTCTGCCGATGCATCGAGAACATGGGCTTAAAAGGCAAGGTCCACGTGATAGGCCACGACATCTATCAGGAGATGATCCCCTATATAATGAACGACATGATAGACGCGACCATCTTCCAGAATCCGCAGGAGCAGGGGCGCGCCGTCGTGCGCATACTGACGGAGTGGATACTGGGCGAAAAGAGCATACCCAAGCGCATACATCTGCGCCCGGAGCTGGTTTTAAAATCCAATATAGAGAGCTATTTAGAAGAACATGGCTGCAAAATGCCGTAATTGTAAGCCACTGGACTGCATGAGAACTGACGAAAAATCAGGCATTTTTGACAGCCCATAAATCCTGTTTATAAATAATTGAACGAGAGGTCTTTATCGATAATTGAATTTAGATAAAGACCTTTTTTGTTTAAAAAATGCGCTGATATAATACGTTTTATATCATTTTTATCGACTGAATTTTTAAAATGCCTAAATAAAGGGAAAAATTCGCTATTGACATTTAATTTGTGATGAATTATACTTACATTAAGTAAAACGTTAGATATAAGGAACGGCAATGATAAACGTATTGTGCTACGGCGACTCCAACACCTGGGGGTTTGACGCAAAGAAAAACGAGAGATTCCCCTTTGAAAAGAGGTGGTGCGGAGTGCTTCAGCGCTGTCTCGGCGACGGATATAAAATATATGAGGAGGGGCTGGGCGGAAGGACGACCGCCTTTGACGACCCGGTATGCGACGACGCGAACGGCGCAAAGGGGATATTGCAGGCGCTTAAAACCACCTATCCTCTCGACCTCGTGATTATAATGCTGGGAACGAACGACTGCAAGATACACTTGAGACAGGAGAGCTACAGCATCGCCGCGGGCATGGAAAAGCTCATTAAAACGGTGATTTCGCCGCATTTTAATGAGGCGTTCGGCGGCTGTCCGCGCGTGATGATAATATGCCCCGCGAGGTTCGGGATAGATGAGGCGAGTTGCCCCAGCACGGACTTTGACGAGGACAGCGTAAGGCATATGAACGAGCTGCCCGAGCTTTATAGGGATATTGCCCAAAGGTTTGACTGCATGTACTTTGACGCGCAGGACGCCTCGCCCGATGTGCGCTATGACGGGGTTCACATGGACGAAAAGTCGCATGAAAGGCTGGGCAAAATGCTCGCGGAGAGTATAAAAAGGACGTTTGAATAAGGGAATGCGCAAAATGCGCAGAGCTATGCCCATATGTAAAACGTTGCACTAAATTGTATAACAATTTGCGGCGCGGCCGCAGAATAATAAACATTCCAGGAGGAACGAATAGTGAAAAAATTAGTTATGGTAATCGTTGCGCTTATGCTTGCGGCGATGATGCTCATCGGATGCTCCGAGCAGCCGGCGGCTTCGCAGGGCGGCGACAAGACGACGGACGAGCCCAAGGCGACCGAACAGACGGGAACCGAGGATTTCGACCCCTCGCAGTATGCGATAGCGATATGCACCTACCCGACATCCAACCCCACGGTAGCCGTAATGGCGGCGGGCTTCATGGATAAGGCTGAAGAGCTCGGATATCAGGCGCTTCTTTTAGGCGGCGATACCAACGACCAGGCAGTAGCTTATCAGGACATCGATATGGCTATCGCGCAGTACGACAACTTAAAGTGCATCGCGATGAACGCTTACGACGAGATCGGCTGGAGAAAGATAAAGGACGTAACGGACGCAGGTATCCACGTATGCTGCGTATGGAACCCCGTTTATGACTCTCAGCTCGAGCAGTACGGCATCGACAGAGAGATGATAATCGGCTGGTACTCCCCCGATGCATACTCCTATGGCGAGGCTGCTGCGAAGGACATGGCGGAAAAGGTCGGTCATAAGGGCCTCATCGCTATAACCGAATCCCAGTTCAACGACACCGAGGACGCTGCTGCAAAGGGTTTCATCGACTATATCGCGAAGAACGAGCCTGACATGAAGACGCTTGATCCTCAGGTCGAGGGCAGAGAGGCAGTCGCGGCTATCGGCACGGTAACCTCCATAATCCAGGCGAACCCCGACATCGTCGGCGCATACGGCACGACGGGCACCTCCGCACAGTCCTGGGCAGGCGCAAAGGACCAGACCGGCTGGGACGGCGTTATCATCGGCATGGACTTCAACGCACAGAACTTAGACCTCTTAGACAGCGGCAAGGTTTACGGCATAGTGGCTCAGCCCATCTATGACGCATTCTCCGAGGCGGCTATAACCTGCGACAAGTTCCTACGCGGCGAGGACGTAACGTGGACGGAGGATTCCGGCTTCATGGAGTCTCCCCTTATCCATCAGGCGGACGCGGCTAAGTATAAGGAGCTCATCGGGAACATCTCCGTATACAAGAGCGTATCCGGCAACTAAGGCATTTTAAAAAGCATAACGGAAAACCGGCAGGGGGCCCAAAAATAGGCTCCCTTGCCGGATATTTCAAAAGGGAGCATTTTTAGGCAACAAGAGAATTATTGTCATGGCGATAGCTGTATTTCCATGGGCATGTGACTGGAAGGTAATTATGAGCGAGTATGTTTTGGAAGCAAGGGAAATAGTAAAAAAGTTTCCCGGAGTGCTGGCGTTAAAAAATGTCAGCTTGAATGTTAAAAGAGGAGAGGTATTGGGGCTGATCGGCGAGAACGGCGCGGGTAAATCCACGCTGCTCAAGGTCATAAACGGCGTATATCCCTACGGTACATATGAGGGAGAGCTGCTTTTGAACGGTCAGACCGTTAAATATAGAAATCCCACGGCGGCGCTGAAGGGCGGAATAGGCTTCGTCCCCCAGGAGATAAACGTAATGGAGGAGCTGACCGTCGCGGAAAATATTTTTGTCGGACACCTTGACGAAAGGGGAAAGCGCGTAGTAAGCATAGCGAGTGTAATAAGAAGAGCAAAGTCCTTCCTTAAGGAAAATAAATTTGATCTTGATGCTTCGGCCCGCGTGAATACCCTTTCGATTGGTCAAAAGCAGCTTTTGATGGTCGCAAAGGCGCTTTCCTGGGAGCCGGAGATAATGATTTTAGACGAGCCGACCACCGCGCTTTCACAGGCGGACGTCGACAATCTGTTTGAGATAATTGAAAATCTGAAAAAGAACGGCAAGAGCATAATATTCGTCACGCATAAGCTGGCGGAGATATTTGAGATAACCGACCGCGTTACCATCCTTCGCGACGGCAGCGTCATAACGACTTATGAAAAGAAGGATTATGACGAGGCAAAGATAATAAACGGCATGGTAGGAAGAGAGCTGACCACGCTCTATCCCCCGAGAGACGCGAAGATAGGCGAGGAGATATTGAAGGTGGAAAACCTCGTCGTGCCTCATCGCAGAATAGCGGATAAAAACGTCGTGGACGGCGTTTCATTCAACCTGCACAGGGGCGAATGTCTGGGAATAGTCGGGCTCGTGGGCGCAGGGCGCACGGAGACCGTCACGGCGCTTTTCGGCGGATATCCCGATTATACCGGTAAAATAACCATAAACGGAAAAGAAGTACATATCAAAAACGAGGCGCAGGCGATAGCCCACGGCATGAACATGCTTACAGAGGATAGAAAGGAAAACGGCCTGCTTTTGTTAAACGACATCAAATTCAACATCGTCGTATCCGATATAAAGAAGATAATGAAGCACGGCGTGGTGTCCAAAAAGCTGGAGAAAGAGGCTGCGGATAAATTCATGGAGCAGCTGCGCATAAAGGCGAAGGATTCCTCCACCATGGCGGTGAACCTCTCCGGAGGCAACCAGCAGAAGGTCGTGTTGGCGAAGGCGCTGCATTCCTCCCCCGAGATACTCATATTGGATGAGCCGACAAAGGGCGTGGACGTAGGCGCAAAGCAGGAGATATACGAAATCATGAACGAGCTTTTGGAAAAGGGCATGTCCATAATAATGATATCCTCCGAGCTGCCGGAGCTTTTGGGAATGTGCGACAGGTTCGTCATAATGGCGAACGGCAGGGTCGTGGGCGAATCCACACGCGAGGATGCTACTCAGGAATCGCTGATGAACGCCTGCTTTGTTTGATGAGGTGAAAAGATGAACAACGATTTAAAGGCAAAGGCCAATTCGACATGGCTTAAAATACTGAATATACAGGGCATAACGGCGGTCGTCCCGCTCGTCGTGCTCGTGGTGGTGGCGAGCATACTAAACCCCGTATTTTTGAAGCCCACCAACCTTGCGACGCTGGGCGGCGCCATAATAGGCATATGGGGGCTGTTCGCGATAGGTCAGGCGTATATCATAATCGCGGGCGAGATAGACCTCTCCATGGGCGGCCTGCTCGCATTCGCGGCGGTATTCTTCAGCTATATGCTGTTAAACGGTATGCCAATTTGGCTCGCTATAATAATAACATTTGCGATAACCATAGCCGTAGAGCTTATAAACGCATTTGTAGTATTAAAGTTAAACGTACCCGTGTTTATCGCTACGCTGGGTATGCAGTATATCTGCAAGGGACTGGCCAAGGTGGTAAACTACGGCGCGGCGGTCACTATATATTCTTCCACAAATCCCGCGGTAAAGCAGTTCTGCGACGCGTTAAGCGTAAAGCCGCTCGGGCTTTCCCTTTCGTTCTGGTGCTTTATAATACTCATGATAGCGGCGCATCTGCTATTAAAAAAGACGCGCTTCGGCAGGCAGGTATACGCAGTGGGCGATAACAAGAACGTCGCAAAGATGGCGGGCATAAACGTAGCTAAGGTAAAGGTGCTCTGCTACCTCATGATAGGCGTGCTCGTGGGACTCTCTTCCGTGCTTTGGGTAGGCATATCCGCAGGCTCGGCAGTCACGCACGGCGTGGGCTGGGAGTTCATAGCGATATCCGCCTGCGCGATGGGCGGCGTATCCCTCGTCGGCGGAAGAGGCTCTATGATAGGCGTGCTTTTGGGCGTGATAACCATGGGCGTCATATATAATGTAATTTCCCTTTTGGGAATAAACGTCAACTATCAGAACATTTTCGTAGGGCTGTTCCTCGCATTCGCGGTCATATTCGACGTGATCCGCCGTGAAAAGACGCTCGGTAAGAATATCTGATGCGGGGGAGGTTATAAAAAATGCAGACAAATACGGTAAAAAAGCAAAATAATACGGTCGGCGCGTTAAAAAAGGTCGTAAAGAGAAATGAATTCATACTGTTCATAGTGCTTGCGGCGATGTGGATCATACTGCGCATATGCAACGAGGGCTTCACGAGCGCGGCGAATATACTCACGATAATAAAGTCGCTCTCCTTTTACGGAATAGTCGCGGCGGGCATGTCGTGGGTCATGATAAACGGGGATATCGACTTATCCGTGGGCGCGGCGGCGTCCTTCGGCTCGGTTTTCAGCACGTGGTTCATGCTCAAAACAAACTGCTTCGGCATGATGAACGGCGAAAGCGAATGGCTGGGCGCGGCGATGTGCGTAGCGGTGACGCTCGTCATAGCTATAGCGATAGGCTTTTTAAACGGCGTGATGATGGTCACGTTAAAGCTGCCCGCATTTATAGCGACGGTCGCGATGAAATACACCCTTTCGGGCGTTGTCGTAATAATCACGAACGGAACGCCCGTCTATCCCCTCCCCGCGAGCTTTGACGCATTCGGCAAGGACGGCATACCTATCGCCGGAGCGAAGCTTTCATACTTCTTCCTCATTATGCTGGCGCTGATAATCGCCTCGGAGCTGATTTTGCGATTCACGACATTCGGCAGGAGCATTTATGCCACAGGCTCCAACACGCAGGCGGCCAAGCTCTCGGGTATAAACACGAGCAGGGTGCGCTATATCAGCCTGATGGTGGTATCGGTGCTGGCGGCTTTTGCCGGCTCTATGAACGCCGCGTATATCGGCCAGGGCTCTATACAGGTCGGCACGGACTGGGAGATGATGGTCATAGCGACGTGCGTCATAGGCGGAGTCAACATGAGCGGCGGCGCGGGCAACCTCGTGGGCGTGTTTATAGGACTGTTCATAATAAACACGCTTAACAGCGCTATAGCGATGATGGGCGTAAACCCGTTCTTACAGGAGGTGCTTTTGGGCATAATGCTCATGGCGATAGTCGCAATTGACGCATTTAGAGAAAAGAGGAAAATAAAGGCGTGAAGAACGATAGAATGATGACGGCGGTGCGGACGTTTGCCCCGGGCGATATCCGCACCGTGAAGGAAAATATACCCCGCCCCGAGGGCAGACAGGTGCTGTGCAAGGTGATAAACGCAGGGATCTGCGGCACGGATTACGGCATATATAAAGGCGAGCTTGAAGATATGGTCGACTTTCCCGTGCGCCCCGGCCATGAATGGTCCGGGGTCGTATGCGAGGTGGGCGAGGACGTCGTGCTGTATAAGCCGGGCGACAGGGTCGTGGGTCAGACGTGCATAGCATGCGGCGTCTGCCCCGACTGCCGCGCGGGCAACAGGTTAAACTGCGCAGACAGGCAGTCCGTGGGCACGGTACATGCGTGGCCGGGGGCGATGTGCGAATATGAGCTGTTCTACGAAGGCGACTTGATTCCTCTACCCGATGAGATCAGCTTTGAGCAGGGCGCGCTCATAGAGCCTGCGGGAAACGCCATGATGGGCATAGTCATGGGCGGCGTGGGCTTTGGCAGCAGCGTCGCGATAATGGGCACAGGCCCTATAGGAGTCGCCGCGGCGGCGATAGCGCGCGCATACGGCGCGAGCACTGTCATCTCCGTAGGCAGGAGCGACTATAAGCTGGAGCTTTGTAAAAAGATGGGCGCGACGCATACCGTAAACACCAACGACGAGGACGCCGCGCAGAAGATACTCGAATATACCGGCGGAAAGGGCGTGGACGTATCGCTCGAGATAAGCGGCTCAAAGCAGCTTTTACAGGCATGCTTTAAGGCGACAAAAACGGGCGGCGACGTGGAGATGATAGCCTTTTACGACGGAAAGCTGGATTTTGACTTAAACGACTTCGCGTTCAAGCTGCTCACGCCGCGCGCGTCCGGCTGCGGCGGATGGGGATATTTTGACAGAGTAATGGAGCTCATGCGCCAGGGACGGATCGACCTCACGCCCATGATAACGCACAGATGCAGCCTGGATGAGGCGGCGGAGCAGACTGCCAACCTCAAGCAGGACAACGCCAAAAAGGTTAAGGTCATGGTGTGCATGGAGGATGAGCGTTGATGAAGAGTGAAAAAAGAGCGCTTATTATAGCCGCGGATTGCCCGCTCATCACAAATTTGCTGGAAGAGATGAGAAAAAGCGGCTATGCAGTCGACTTCATCTCGAACAAGAGCTTAGTCGACTCAAAGAGTGTTGAGGACGCCGCAAGGGGCATAAGTCAAAAGTACGATAAGATAGTAATAGACCTTTTCACCTCGAGAGAATATGCCGAAAAGAACATCGAGCAGCTCACGGAGAGGCAATGGACGGCGTATAAATACCGCGCGGTGAGCTATATGTACGACATCGGGCGATTTATCTTGAAATCGCAGATCTCGCAGGGGCTTGATATATTAATACTCACCTCCGCCGCCGGTCACACGCCGGTGCGGGGAAACATGCTGATAGGCGGGGGAGACGCCGCTGCGGTGATGTTCGCTAAGGTGATGGCGGTCGAGCTTGCGCCAAAGGGAGTGAGCGTGAACTGCGCCGCGATAGGCTACGATGAGCAGGACGGCTTTTGCGCAGTGAATGAGACAGCGCTTTTGGAGCATATCCCCACAAAGCGCACGCTCGATATATCGAAATTAGCGCATGAGCTTGCGCATATGTGCATGAGCGAAAAATACGCCGCGACGGGAAACGTATACAGATTGGACGACGCATTTTGCCTCGCCTACATGAGGGATTATTGATATGAGCGAACTAAAAAAGAGAACGGCGCTCGTCACGGGCGGCGCGGGGGCGATAGGCACGGCGATAGTGACGGAGCTTTCGCGCAGCATGAAGGTGTTTTTCACGGATATATCCGAGGAGAACGGCAAGGCGCTTGAAGGTAAGATGAGACAGGCGGGCGCGGACGTGACGTTTATAAAAAACGACGTACACAGCGAGGCGCAGGCGATAGAGCTTTTTGAGAGAGTAAAAGAGCAGAGCGGCGGGCTGGACGCGCTCATAAACAACGTCGGGTTAAACGTACCCAATGAACGGCGCGCGGTTTTTTATGACTATGACCCGCAGGCGTGGGAGCTGGTCACAAGCACGTGCTTAGACGGTCTTTATCACATGACAAAGAGCTTTTTACCTATGCTAAAGCAAAGTGAGAGTGCGTGTATAGTGAACATAGGCTCGGTGACGGGATTTCGCGCGGGGCTGAGGTATCAATGCGCATATAACGTCTGCAAGGCACTCATACACAACGTGACGCGGGGCATGGCGATAGAATACGGCGCGCAGGGCATAACGGTAAACTCCGTCATCCCCGGCTCGGTAATGAACCCAATGATTAGCAGGCTGTTATATCAAGATAAGGCCGCGAGCGAGAAGATGTTTAAGCACGTCCCCATAGGCAGGGCGGGCTGCCCGGAGGACATCGCGAGTGCGGTGGGATTTTGCGTCAGCGAGAAGTCGCGGTATCTGACCGGCTGTCTCATCAATGTGGATGGGGGTTGGGCGGCCGGCTACAGCGTACAATAATTTCCGGCATTCAAAATGCACCGCCTTGCCGCCCCTTTTCATCAACTCAGCTCAATCGACGTACTGAAGTACGCCTCATTCGCTTCGCTCGAAAAGTGACGACAAATCGGCACATTTTGAACGCCGTAGTTTAAGGAAGTTTTTCAAAACAAGTTTTGAAAAACGGCATGGCACAATTAAATAGCTAACGTCAAAGTGTTTTTCTAAATTGTTTGTTCCCTTTATTTGTTTTTGGGGCGGCTGCG